>JAYTWT010000175.1:0-26130 GCA_043743295.1 Alphaproteobacteria bacterium
TCAGTTGCAGACGGCGGGTCTCGACGACGGCGTCGCCGTAGGGCCAATAGGTAATAGTGCGCGCTAGAGCGCGGCCTTTCTGGGCCGGCACCCGGACCTGCAGTTCAACCATCTGGGTCATGTCGCCGGGGGCGAGGGTCCAGGCCTCCAGTCCCATGCCGTCGCGCAGGCCCGAGTTCCAGGCGGGGCCGCGGCGTTGGACGCCCTTGGCAACCTTGGCCGCAAAGGATGCCTGCGTATCGAAGCCTGCATCAAAGGCGGGCGTGACAGTGACCCGGGCTTGAAGGCATCCGTCGAACAACTCGGCAGGCAGGGGAACCACCGCGCCGCCGTCGGCATAGCGGGCGATGTCGGGCCGCAGATCCACACCCGCCGTTACCCAGGCGGCCGACACCAGGCCGGTGACCACATCCGGTCCCTGGCCTGCCGGAAAGCGCCGATAGTGGTCAGCCATGCGCAAGATCACATCGTCCAGGTCCAGTTTCCCGCCGGACTTGCGCCGGATTTCCTCGTCCCACTTAAGGGCCAGCAAGGCACCGCGCTGGTAGGGCAGCTTCCGCAGGACGGGGTCGCTCCAGAAGTCAGCGACGATCCGAGAACCGGGCACCGAACGAAAGGGGCTGGTGTCGTAGGCCCGCAAGGCCTCGTCCATACGCGCGACGGTGGTCTGCGGCGGCTCCAGGCCGGCGCGCAAGAGGGTGCGGTTCATGAAGAAATCCGTGAACCCCTCGCTGAACCAATAGGCAGACATCTCGTCCTTCGCGGGCATGCGACCCGTCTTGAAGGGTATCCAGGTGTGGGTGTGTTCATGGGCGATCACACGGCCCAACCGGTCTTCGCCGCCGGGCGTGGCGTAGAGCGCGAAACCTCCGGTGCGGTTGGTACCGCCGAGGGCGGTGCCGCCGCTGCCAGCCAGCGGGATCACGGCGACGAAATAGGGCTGGGCCAGATCGTTCCAGAAGCCGCGCTGCGCTGAGACAATTCCGGCGATCTCATCGGCCAGGCCGTCCAGCTTCAATGTGCCGCCGGCAAGCGTGGCGACCCGAAGGTTTCCACCCGGTATCGGTCGCTGGGTCACGTCGAGGTGGAGCGATCCCATGGTGATCGACCCGGCCACCTCATTGGCAGTAAGTCCGGGTGCAACGTGGCCGCGTTCGACGCTGGACGCCACCTGCCAGCCTGCGGGTGAACGGTCCAGGTCCAGGGTCGCGGCATCGCCCTCGCGCCCGCCAGGCGTAGCGAACACAAACTCGCCCAACGCGGCGAACCAGTCGGGTCGGATCAGCGCGCCGCGATAGGGATTGCGCTCACTCGCCTGCGGGTCCTGATCATAGGCGCTGCGCACCCGATAGCGAACGATCAACCGGGCACCAGGCCGATGCCGCAGCACGCGCTGGGCCGGCACCGGTGCCGTGACTTTTGCCCCCTTGACGGTAAAGCCCTCGACGTTTCGCCAGGCCTCGCGACCTGAGGCGAAGCTGTCTGGCAAGTCGATGCGGGTCTCCCCGTCCGGATCACCGCGCAGCCGGATCTCGACCGTTAGCAGGGGCGTCCGGCCCTCCCGGGGCTCAACGCCAAGCCGATAGGCCACGACCTCAGGCGGGCGGGCTGCGCCCAGCAGCATCACAGACGCTAGGACGGCGAGGAGAGAACGAATCATCAGGCAAAACTCTGGCGGACTATTCCACCGGCTCGCAGTCAAACCTGTCGATCTGGCCGTTTTGGAGGCGATAGACGGCGTCTTGTGGGACGTCCTGGTCCAGCGTGGTTTGGCGGTCCAGTCCCGCATAGGCCCCACGCAACAGGCGGCCCCAGACGCCGTGGCTGACGGCGATGATGCGTCGCGCAGGCTCCGGTGTGATCGACCCTAGCCAATCCGCGGCGCGCGCCGTGACGTCCTCAAAGGTCTCCCCACCCGGTGCTCCGAAAAACCACTCGCGGGTCTTGAACATCTCCGGGTGACGGTGGGCGATGTCGGATCGAAGCTGGCCTTCCCAGGCGCCGCAGCGGATTTCCTTGAGCCGGTCGTCCGTCCGGACGGTCAGGCCTGTTGCGCCTGCGACCATGCCGGCAGTCCGTAGCGCCCGACCAATGGGGCTAGCGATCAATTCGAATGCGCCACCATCCAGCCGGATCAGATCGGCAACCACACGTGCCATAGCCTCGGCTTGGACGACGCCCAGCGGGGTAAGGTCACTCTCCATGTGGCCCTGAATTCGGCCCTCTTCGTTCCAAACGGTCTGGCCATGGCGAACCAGGATGATCATCGCTTGCGGCGCACCACGGGGTGAGACGTCGAGAGGCCGCCGTCCACGGCGATGGTCTGGCCGTTGACGTAGGACGCGTCGTCGGAGGCCAGGAACAGGGCTGCGTTGGCGATCTCTTCCGGTTGGCCATAGCGCGTGGTGGGGTTGAGTTGGCCGATCCGATCCTCATTACCCCGCGCCCTGGCACCGTCGAAGATCGGCTTGGTCATGCCGGTCTCGATCAAGCCGGGCGCAATGGCGTTGACGCGCACGCCGGTGCCGTAGAGCTCATTGCAGGCGGTCTTCACAAGGCTGATGACTCCCGCCTTCGAGGCCGAATAGGCCGGGCCGCCCGCGCCGGAACGGATTCCCGCCACTGAAGCCGTGCAGATGATCGAGCCCTTGCCGTTGGGGATCATCGCCGCCGAAGCGTGCTTCACGGCGAGGAAAGGACCAATCAGGTTGATCCGCAGGATCTCGGTCCAGTAATCGGCGGTCTGTTCGTCTAAGGGTACGAAACCGCCCGAGATGCCCGCATTGGCCCAGAACACGTCCAGGCGGCCATGGTCAGCCAAGGCCCGATCCACCAAGGATTTGACGAACGCTTCGTCACCCGCGTCGCCGGTCAGGGCGGTGGCCTTGCCGCCCGCAGCGAGAATGGCGGCGGCGGTCTCGCTCACGGCCTCTGCGCGGTCGGCGATGATCATGTTTGCCCCTTCAGAGGCGAACAGTTTGGCGGCGGCGCGACCGATGCCGCTGGCGGCCCCGGTGATGACGGCCGTGCGGCCGGAAAGTCGTCCCATGGTCATATCCTCAGATGGGCCTGGACTACCGTCCGGCCAGATTGGCAATCAGTCCTACGCCCAGCACGAGGCAAAGAGGCGAGTAGTAGCGTGTGTTCAATCGGACAAAAGCTGTCCCGGTGCTTCGACGCCAGACCCACGGCAGGTAGCCCGCCAAGCCGCGCAGCAGGAACACCATCGTAAAGACCTCGTAGGCCATCACCACCAGTGCCCTTGGAAGATCGAACAGTTTGGCGAAGCTCACCAGCATGACGAGGGCGACCCCGGCAAGGATCGCGAGGGCCACTGCAAAACAGGCGATCGGCGGAGGCATCCTTCCCCCCGGGGTCCTGCCGATGACCATGTCCGCCAGCGCTGCCTCATCGGTGGCCGGCCAGTGTCCGCGCAAGCCCCAATACCCATGAAGGAGTGCGACGCCGGTCAGGATCACGATGAGCGTGCCAGCAAGGACCGGCATCAAGGCGAGGCCCGCGACACCGCGGCACAGATCGCGTCGGCGAAGATGTCGTACAAACCCGGCGGCAGGTCGTGGCCCATGCCTGGGATGATCCGCAATTCGGCACCCGGGATTGCCCCAGCGGTGGCCTCGCCATCCTTCAACTGGACCAACGGATCGTCCACGCCATGCAGGACGACGGTCGGTACTTTCAGGCCGCGCAGGGCCTCGGTACGATCGCCGTCGGCCCCGATGGCGCGGCGCTGGCGGATGACGCCGGTGGGGTTGAAGGCACGGCGGTATTCCGCCTCGATCTTGGCTTTCAAATCAGCATCGCTCAGTGGATAGTCGGGGCTCTGGATAGTTCGGGCATTGCTCATGCCGTGTTCGACAAAGGCGGCATAGTCGGCGGTAGGATCGGGCGCGGCCTTGCTCAGCACCTCTGCGGCCTCCGGCGTCGAGGATACGGAGCCGTAGGGTGCCGACATGATCGAGGTCATCGAGAGGATGCGGTCCTGGTGATCCAGGGCCATCCGCTGGACGATCATGCCGCCCATCGAAACCCCGGCAATGTGCGCGCGGAGTGCACCCACGGCGTCCAGCACCGCCATTCCGTCGCGGGCCATGTCGGCCAGGACATAACGATCCTCCGCGCCGAACCAGGTGGAAAGGCCGGTGTCGCGGTTATCGTAGCGGATGGTCCGGTAGCCCTTGGCGACAAGTTTCTCGCAGAAGGCCTCCGGCCAGCGGGTCATCTGGGATCCCAGGCCATTGACCAGCAGGATGGTTTCCGCATTCGCGTCGCCGAAGACCTGGTACTCGATCTCGGTCGAACCGTTTTTGGCCCTTGCCATCGCGTGCCGTCTCCTTCGAAAACTAGCCTGTGAGTTGAATCCGGTGGGCCTGAACAATCCCGCCGCGTGAATCGACTGGCCTTTCGGCGTGCCCGATGCCAATCATCTGCCAACAAACGCCTTTGGGGAGGGGCGAACCGACCGAATGCGTGTGATCATACCCCTGTTGTTGTCCTTGGCCATGTGGGTGTTCATCCTGCTGGGCCTTGCGGGCCTGTGGCTGAAGATCACCAGCTGAAGTCCAACCCGCGCCCTTTTTGGTCAAGGGATCAGCAGGACGCGCCCCACCGCCTGACGACTTTCGATGTAGCGATGCGCTGCTGCCGCCTCCGACAACGGGAAGGTGCGGTCGATCATCACCTTCAGCTCACCCTTGGCCACGTCGGCGATCAGTTTCGCTATGTTTTTCTGCACCCGATCCGTGCCGATCTCAGCGCCTAGGAAAACGCCAGAGAGGGTGCGGTTGCCGCCCATCATCGAGCCCACATCCACGCGCATCGGCTCGCGCCCGGCCGCTCCGACCATGGAAACGCGACCACGATAGGCCAGCGAGCCGATCGAAGACTGCAGCGTCGGTCCACCCACCGAGTCGACAATGACGTTGACCCCCTTCTTATCGGTCAGGCGCATGACCTCCTGCACCACGTCATGGGTCTTGTAGTTGATGCCGTGGGTCATGCCGATGGCCTTCAACTTCTCCAGCCGCTCGTCGGAAGAGGCTGTAGCCAGGATCATCGAAGCGCCGGCCCGCGCGGCCAGTTGGATCGCAGCCACGCCTACGCCCGAGGCCCCAGCTTGGACCATGACCGTTTCGCCATTCTGCAAGCGTCCAAACTCGAATAGACAGTCGTCTGCGGTGCCGAAGGTGACCGGGATCACCGCCGCCAGCTTGGCGTCCATCCCGTCCGGAATCACCCAGGCGGTCTTGGCCGAGACGGCGCGCAGTTCGGCGTGACTGCCCCAGCCGCCGGTGGTGGCGACACGTTGGCCAACTTTCAGGGTGGTGACTTCGGAGCCGACCTCGATGATCTCGCCGGCGGCCTGATAGCCGACCACATGCGGGTGGGTCATCAGGGGGCCGCCGTTGCGGTTCAGGGTGTCGCCACCCTCGATGGAGACGGCCTCGACCCGGATCACAATACCCTTGGCGTGGCAGACAGGATCGGGAACATCCTCGTACTTCAGGACATCGGGGGACCCGTTCTCATAGTAGACGGCGGCTTTCATCGGCTTCTTCCCTCAAACGCTTGTTTGACGAAATCCTTTTCACGGGCTGGCTGAGGGCGCAAGTGAGGAACCCGTGGTTCGTGATTTCAACCCCATCTGGATTGAATCGTCGCGGCGGGCCTCGATCTTTGGGGGCAATTAGCTAAGCTGATAGCAGCCGGCGAACTGGCGTGGTTATTGCTGAGCTGTCCCGGCGCGACGTCGCAAAGCCCGTAGGTTCTCCAAGACGCATGACGAAAGACGTGAGCGAGCCCACCGACACCGAGCTGATCCTCGAGGCGATGTATCTCGTCGCGGCGGACCCTGATCGCTGGGTGCAGTTGGTCGAGGTGTTGGCGGACGTTGAACCCCGCGACGTCGCTCCGGCAACGGCTGTTCGGGCGCTGGCTCATGTTGACCGGGTGGCAGACCTGGCTAGTGCGGGCGCTCGGCCTGCGGCTGAACCACGGGTCCCTAGATTGGGCTGGATCGGTTGCTCAGCTTCGGGCCGTGTCGCTGCTAGCAATCCAGAGGGTCGTTCGTTTGTTGCCGCAGGGCTTGGCGCGGCCCAGGTCGGTGCGGCCTTGCACCTGCGCCGCGAGGTCAACCGAGTAGCTATGGAGCAGGCCCTGGCACAGGCGCGTTCCTCCAATAGACAGATGATCGTCCGGTTTGAGCGCGATGACCTGGAGGGCGTATGTTTCGCCTACATCGCGCCGACAGGCACCTTCGCGAACAACCTGCTTGATAGCCTTGCGGAGCGCGACCGTCGCAATGTCGATCATGTGCTGCTGTTTCCAACGGCTGATGAGGTTCCAGACGTCCTGGCTGCGCTAAGCCGTGATTTCGGCCTGACAGCAGCCGAAGTTCGACTGGCGGCCCGCCTTCGCGATGGGCTGACTCTCAAGGATGCAGCGGCTGACTTGGGCGTCAGCTTCAACACGGTGCGCAACCAGCTTCGCGCGGTGTTCGACAAGATGGGTCTCAATCGCCAGAGCGACCTCGTCCGGGCCCTAAGCCAGCTCTCGCAGTTGAGTCGGGGTGCTGCCGCGCCCTCCGCAGAGGTCGTCGGTCTGCCGGTCGTTCAGGTTCACCGCCTGCCGGATGGACGGCGGCTGGCCTACCGGGTGTACGGCGTGCCCACCGGTCGACCCCTGTTGATGTTCCACGAAGGGCTCGGATCGAGCCTGCTTCCCCCCGGCGCTCAGGCCCTCGCGGTCACGCTGGGCCTGACGGTCTTCAGCCTGGAACGCCCAGGGTTCGGAAAATCGGACCCAGACCCCAGCTATAGCTTCGGTGGTGTTGCCGAAGATGTGGTTCACCTCTGCGACAGCCTTGGAATCGCAACAACGCGGATCGCTGCCATTCTATCGGGCGCGCCGTCGGCAGTTCTGACCGCGATTCGCCTCGGCGCGCGGGCAGAGGGGTTGTTGCTCTGCTCCGGTCGTCCGCCCCGCCCACCTCGGAGAACCAGCTGGATCGGCGATCAGTTCCGGGCCCAGTTGTCGGCCAACCCGTGGGTCGCAGACTCCCTCTATGCGATTTTCCAGAAGCGACTTTCACCCACGTTCGTCGGTCGATTGTTTGCGTCGGCCGCTGCCGATGCCCCGAGCGATGTGGCTTACATGTCCGCGAATCCGTGGGTGGCGACCTATATGGCAGCCTACCTTGCCGAAAGCGTGGCCGTCTCGCGCCGGGGGGCCGTGGATGAGATACGAGCCTTTAGCCGCTCGGGAAACCTCACCGCCGAAGGCCTGACCTGCCCCGTCGATGTCTGGCACGGCGAACATGACCGCTTTGCCCCGCTGTCTGACCTGCTGGACTTCCTGGGAGATCGCGCGACGCGGGTCCACGTCAGTCCCGATATGGGACATCTGCTGCCACTCCGACGTTGGGACGACATCCTGCGACATGCAGCCGGTCTGCCTGTCTAAATGTGATCTCATAGTCCATTTGGATCATGCGGCCCGGTCGATGTCGGGTCACGATATCGCTCTCGATAGTGCGGTGCGCTCGTGTTGAGCGCCTCAACCGCAACAGTAATGTGAGGGCATAATGAGATTCTGGCGTGTCATTGGCATGAGCTTCTTGGCCACCACGGTCCTGGCGCTGTCGCCGGCCCAGGCGGCTATCACCATCGTTAACAGCGCTGCAGCCTTGGGCGGTGGCGCCACAGCGATCACTTTCGACGGGCCGACGGACAGCACCTTTGGCAGTATTGCTACGAATTTCGGTGTGACCTTTGCTGCAGCCAGCCCCGGCGCCACGACATTCATCTCGCCGACCGGTAGCTATTCGGGCATCGGCACGCTGACTAGCCGCGCTCTGGGCTCAACGAACAATGGCCTGATTTCGGACATCTCACATGCGCCCGACTATTCGGCGAGCACACTCCGGTCGTTCGACATCTTCTTTGCCAACCCGCTGCAAGGGTTTGGCCTGACCGTCCAAGGCTGGGGACACCCCCTGGTCACGCACAGCTTTACGCTGTTTGACGCTTCGGACGCTTCGCTGGGGTCATTCCTGTTCAGTGCAACGGGTTTGGTTGCGGGGGATAGTGGCCCGAACGGCTTTGCCGGATTCATCTCGTCCGGACCGGCAATCGCCCGAGTTCGGATCGCGGCCGATCCCGTCAATCTGGACTTCGTGGCATTTGACAACATCACCTTCCTGGCTGCGCCGGGGGCGGCGATCCCCGAGCCCGCAGCCTGGGCCATGATGCTGACCGGTTTTGGGATTGCGGGCGCGGCGTTCCGCCTTCGCCGTACGTCTCGCGGGGCCGTCTAAGCCTACGAAAGATGCGCTGCGATGGCGACGCGCAGAGGCGGCAGGACGTCGGCTTCGAACCAGGGGTGCTTGCGCATCCACAGCGTACTGCGCCAAGCGGGATGCGGTAGGGCGATCACATTTGGGCCCAGAGCGCCGGTTCGGCGGACCAGCTCGGTCATACTCAGACGACGGAGCGCTCCGGCGTAAGCCTTCTGGGCGTATCCACCGACCAATAGCGTCAGGCGATCTGGTGGCAGGTGCGTGAGTAGGCGGTCATGCCAGGCGGGCGCGCACTCCGGACGGGGCGGTAGGTCGCCGCCGTCGCGCGAGCCGGGATAACAGAATCCCATGGGCAGCATGGCGACCTTGGTTGGATCGTAGAAATCCTCCGGTGAAAGTCCGGTCCAGTCGCGCAGGCGAACGCCGCTGTCGTCCTCCCACGGAATGCCGCTGGCGTGGACCTTAGAGCCCGGCGCTTGGCCAATGATCAACACGCGCGCCGTCGGTCCAACCTGGATCACCGGCCGCGGCCCCGCGGCAAGGTGCGCGGCGCAGATATGGCAGGCGCGAACCTCGCTCAGAAGGGCTGTCAGGCTTGACGAGTCTGACATATTCAGAACATCGGGACGGGCGCGCGCCGACCGGTCTTCTGCGACCGCTCGCGCATCACACCAGGATAGCCTTTGAGCGGCGACAACGGCGCGCCGAGGTAGGCCCAGTCGGCTTGGTACTGCAGGTTCAAGTGATACCGCGGCTCGCGCCCAGTGCGACTGGTGAACAGTGCCCTCGGAATGTTGATCATCTTGAGCGACCGCGCCCGTTCATAGAACAGCGGCGTGCCGCAGCAGGCACAGAAGCTGCGCGTGGTGGTGGCTTCCGGGTCCTCATAGCGGCTGATGTGCTCCTCGCCCGCCAGCAGGCGAAAGCGGCTCTTCCAACTGCCGATGTAGGTGGCGTAGGCGCAGCCATGGGCGTGACGGCTGGCCGGGCCGTGGTCGTGCCACGCCCAAACGGCCGGGATGTCAATCTCAAAGCGGACAGCCCCGCAAACGCAGGCGCCTTCAGCCTGAACCGCAGAACGGGGGGCGGCGGAATCACGAGGTTTGGCGGCCATGGGCAACTCCGGCTAACGTGGGCGAACCTAGGCCACGGCGGACTTTGTCGGAAGGTCGGATCGGGGAGACGACCATGACCTCACGCGCGCTGGTGTTGGGCGGCGGCGGCCCGGTGGGCATCGCCTGGGAGAGTGGCCTGCTGGCCGGGCTGGCGCAAGCCGGCGTCGACCTCGGCGCGGCGGACTTCATCCTCGGCACTTCGGCAGGTGCTTTTGTCGGCGCGCGGCTGGCGCTGGGCGCGGAGACGGCCAGCCTGACGGACTCCATTCTAGCCGACGCTGCCAGTTCGGTGCGCCCGGCCAGCCGCGCCACCGCGCCGCCGGACATGACCAAGGTGATGCGGCTGATGATCCTGGCGCAGGATGCCGGGCGGGATCCGACCGATGCGTTTGTCGAACTGGGCGCTCTGGCTCTGGAGGCGGCGACGATCAGCGAGGAGGCGTTCATCGCCAGTTTCGGCGGGGCCTTTGCGCGGCTCGCGGAGGACGCCTGGCCAGAGCGTGGGTTCGCTTGCACAGCATTGGACACGGCGTCGGGAGAGTTTCGGTTGTGGACCAAGGACAGCGGCGTCGGCGTTGCCCGCGCCGTGGCGTCCAGTTGTAGCGTGCCTGGGGTCTATCCGCCGATTACGATCAAGGATCGGCGCTGGATGGATGGAGGGGTGCGGTCTTCGACCAACGCCGATCTGGCCAGTGGCCATGATGTGGTGGTGATCCTGGGCCTTCGCCTGTCGGATTCGACGCCCGGCGGTGCCCTGGCGCGGATGTTCGCCCGGCTGGACGAGGAAATCGCCAGCCTCAGAGCCGGCGGTGCCGAGGTGGTCGCCTTGCTTCCGGACGAGGCCAGTCGCACCGCGATGGGCGGTAACTTGATGGACTTCCGCAAGCGCCCCGATGCTGCGCACGCGGGTCTAGCCCAAGGCCGTGCAGCGGCGGCGGATCTGGCGAAAATCTGGGGTTAGCCGTTCCGCTTGGAGAAGTTGCGCACGGCGGTAATGACCCGGTCCTGATCGGCCTCCGTCAGATAGGCATGCATCGGCAGGCTGATGACCTTGCCCGCCGCCGCGTCAGTGACCGGCAGGCCGCCCGGTGCCGGGTAGGTTGCATAGGGTGTCTGTAGATGTAGTGGGACAGGGTAATAGACCGCGCTAGGGATGTCCTGGCTGCGGAGATGAGCGATCAGGCCGTCGCGGTCGTCGGTTTCCAGGGTGTACTGCGCCCAGACCGACACTCCGCCCGCGATAACCTGGGGCGTACGGACCACATCACCCAGGCCGTTTGTATAGCGCGCGGCCACCCGATTTCGGGCTCGTATCTCGTCGGCGAAAATCGATAGTTTTTGCAAGAGCACAGCGGCCTGGATTGTGTCCATCCGGGCATTCAGACCCACCCGCATGTTCTGATACTTCGGATCGTGCTCGAACGTCCGGCCCTCGAGGTCTGAGGCCACCGCTTGGCCGTGGACCCGCAGCGAGACCATCAGGTCATGCAGCCGGGCATCCTTGCAGAGCACCGCCCCGCCGTCACCGTAACAGCCCAGGGGCTTGGCCGGGAAGAATGAGGTAGTAGTGACGTCGGCCCAGTGGATCGGGTGCTGACCATCCAGAGTGCAGCCGAACCCCTGGGCGCTGTCGCTGATCAGTTTAAGGCCGTGCTTCCGCGCAACGGGGGCCAGAGCCGGATAGTCCGCCGGCTGTCCGAACAGATCGACAGCAATGATCGCGCGCGGGGTCAACTCGCCAGCCGCCTTAACGGCCTCAATGGCGGCGTCCAGCTTGGCTGGGTCGAGGTTGTAGGTGTCAGGCAGCACATCCACGAACACCGGCGATGCGCCGACCAACGGCATGACCTCGGCGGTCGCGGCGAAGGTGAAGGCGGGGCAGAATACGGCGTCACCGGGCCCAATCCCCCAGGCCATCAACGGTAGGATCAGCGCCTCAGTGCCCGACCCGCACGACAGCGCGTAGGGGGCCTGGCCGAACGCGGCCAATGCGGCTTCGAACTGGACGATTTCCGGACCCATGACGTAGGCACCGGAGCGGACCACCTTGAGGATGGCATCCTCAAGCGGCTGGCCGAGGCGCTGGCGCTGGGCCTGAAGGTCGATGAACGGGATCATGCCCGCAAGCTTATGCCCTGCGTCGGGCGCACAAGCCAAAACACGGTTGGTGACGGGGTGTTGCGGGAGCTGGTTTCCTAGATTTGTCGCGCCCGACCTTCCCAGTAGGGTGCCCGGACCTTGCCGCGCTGGATCTTGCCGGCTTCGGAGCGGGGCAGTTCGGTGACGAAATCCAGAGTGCGGGGCACCTTGAAGGCGGGCAGGCTGGTACGGGCGAAGCCGAGGATTTCCTGCGCCAGGGCGTCGGAGGCCTCATAGCCGGGCTTCAGCAGGATCACCGCCTTCACCTGTTCGCCCCACTCATCGTGCGGCACGCCGACGGTCGAAGAGTCGGCCACGGCGTCGTGCTTGATCAGCTCATTATCGACTTCCTGGGGGTAGATATTGACCCCGCCCGAGATGATCGTCTCGGCGCTACGGCCGGTCAGGAACAGATAGCCGTCATCATCGAAGTAGCCCATGTCGCCCATGGTAAAGTAGTCGCCCACCCGACTGGACTGGGTCTTCTTGTCGTCCTTGTAGTAGGTGAACGCCCCGCCCGGCGGCAGCTGGTGGTAGATGGTGCCCGAGACGTTGGGCGGGCATTCGTTGTTCAGATCGTCCAGGATCTTCGACCCCAGCAGTTCGGGCCGCTTGCCGACCGAGCCGGGTTTGCGCAGCCACTCGTGGCTGTCGATCATGAAGCCGGCACCGCCTTCGGACCCTGCGTAGTATTCGCTGAGTACCGGACCGAACCAGTCGATCATCGCCTGCTTGACCTCGGGCGGACAGGGTGCCGCGCCATGGACGATGTATTTGACGTGGGCGATATCGTACTTGGCCTTCACCTCGGCGGGCAGCGCCAGCAGGCGCTGGAACATGATCGGCACCAGATGCAGGTGTGTGACCCTCTGCTCGGATATGGTGCGCAGGGTGTGCTCGGAATCCCACTTGTCCATCAACACCAGCGGGCAGCCCGCGCCCATGGCCGAGCGGACGTCGAACACCATCGGGGCGGCGTGATAGGCCGGGCCGGCGCACATCTGGACGGAGTTCTCATCGTAGCCGCGCATGGCGTACATCATCTGCGGTGTGACGGCAGGGGCTGGGCGATAGACGCCCTTCGGGCGGCCCGTCGTTCCCGACGTGTAGGGCATGTTGTTGCCCAGTGACGGGTCTTCGATGTCGGACGCGTCGTGGTGGGCAATGGCGGCTTCGTAGGGTGTGAAGCCCTCGATATCCCCGCCGATAGCGATCTTCAGTACGAGGCCAGGGGCCTGGGCCGCAGCGGGGCCAGCGGTAGCGACACGGGCCTCAGCGAACACTGCGCGAGCTTCGCAGTCGTTCAAGATGTAGGTCACCTCATCCAGGGCCAGATGCCAATTGACTGGGGTCAAGCGGAATCCGCCGCGCAGGGTGGCCGCGAGCACCTCGACGAACTCGGCACGATTGGACGAGGCCACGGCTACCGCATCGCCGGCCTTGAGGCCTACCGACCGCAACAGGCGAACAATGCGATTTGCGTTGGCGTTGATCTTCGCGAAGCTGTGTGTCGTACCGTCCGGATCAATGACAGCGGCCTTGTTCGGCTGGACCTCGGCCCAGACCGCCGTGGTCATACCGACCATCGCAGCGGCCTCCAGGCGGGCGTTCAAATCCTCACGCGACATCACAGCAACCATACGTTTCCTCCATGCGCCGCTTGAGCAGCGTCATTCCCATTCTTCGAAATCATCATGGCATGGCGGGCGGCGTGGCGACAATCACCAGCGAAGTCTTATCCGTCGTAGAACAGCGTGGGGTGCAGGCCGATGACGCTGTGTTCGCGCTCAGTGCCGGCGCGGGCGATGGCTTCTGGTGAGAGGTGGTTGGCCTCATCCGTGGTCAGGAGGCGTTGGGCGATGTCGCGTCGCCCGTAATGTACCTGCAGGAAGAAGCGCCCCTGGTCACCTGGCTGGGTCGGCATGCGGCGGTGCCAGACGTCGGAGACGAAGAGGCCCGCGTCGCCCGCACGGGTGATCAGCGGCACAACCTGTTGCCCTTCATAGTCCAGCCCGTCATCCATATGCCGCCCCGGGGTCGGCGGACGTCCGGACAGGTGGCTGCCGGGTAGGACGCCGGTCGGACCATCTTCTAGAGTGCAGTCTTGCAGATAGAGGTGCACGCCGATGGCGAATACCGGATGGGGGATGTTGTCCGGCCAGCGGACACCTTCGGGCAGCGGTACATGCGGCCCGGCGTCGATGTGCCAGGCCTGACCGCCGTGCGATCCGGGATGGCCCGCCGGATTGCGCCAGGCGGTGTTGGCGATCACGTGGCAGTCCTCGCCCAGCAACGGCTCAATCACGGCCAGCAGCTTAGGGTTTGCAACTGTCCGCTGAGCCGCCGGGCTGCGGTTCAAAAGGGCATAGCGGAACATGGCGGCGTCGTCCGCAGACCGGGTGCCACGGGCATCCGGAGGTACACGGTCGTAGATGTCATTGATCTCGCCCCGTAGCTCATCGACCTCGTCGGTGGTCAGCAAGCCGCGCACCACGGTGTAGCCTTCGCGCTCCAACTGGTGAGTTTCGCCGCTGGCGGGTTCGGTGCGAAACGCGAGGTAGGGGCGACCCCGTTGGATCATATCAGGCTCCTAAGTACCCTTGAACGCAGGCGGGCGTTTCTCGTTGAAACTGGCGACCCCCTCGCGGCGGTCGGCGGTTTTGAACAGCTGGTAGTAGATCGACAGTTCCAGATCGATGGCGGCCTTCAAGGGCAAGTCCTCACCCTCATGCACCACACGCTTGAGGCCGCGCACCGAAAGCGGCGCACGACTGGCGATCTGGACGGCGACGGCCAGCACGGTCTCTAGCAGAGCTTCCGGCGGGACGATGCCATTGACCAAGCCGTAGTCCAGGGCCTTGGCGGCGCTGATCGGGGCGGCGGTGGTCATTATCTCGATGGCGCGTCGCGGGCCGACGGCGCGGGTCAGCAATTGCGTGCCCCCCAGGCCTGGCATGATCCCAAGCCCCGCTTCCGGCAACCCGAACCGCGCGCCCTCGGCGGCATAGGCGAAGTCGCAGGCTAAGGTCATCTCGCACCCGCCGCCCATAGCGGCACCCTGCACGGCGGCGATCACTGGGACGGGGCAGGCCAGTTGAGCGGCCGCCATATCCTCGAACACCTTGTGCTGCGCCGCCCAGGCCGCGTCGGTCATGCCATTGCGTTCTTTCAGGTCGGCACCCGCCTGGAAATTCTTGCCCTCGCCGCGCAGGATTACACAGCGCAGATCAGCCCTCGCGCCCAGTGTGGTCCAGGCGTCCAGCAACTCCTCGCCCATACGGGTGGAGAGGGCATTGGCGACCTCTGGCCGGTTGAAGGTGATCGCGGCGACGCCGGGCGCGAGGTCTTCCAGGCGGATGGTTTCGTAGGTCATCAGAAGCTCTTGGGTTGGCCCAGCACGTGGGTGGCCACGTGGCTGAGGATGAGGTTCGTGGAGATCGGGGCGACTTGATAGAGTCGGGTCTCGCGGAACTTGCGCTCAATGTCGTACTCCTCGGCGAAACCGAAGCCGCCGTGGGTCTGGATCGCCATGTCGGCGGCGAACCAGGAGGCCTCTGAGGCCACCAGCTTGGCCATGTTGGCCTCGGTGCCGCAGGGCTTGCCAGCTTCGAAAAGGGCCGCCGCATGGTCGACCATCAGGGACGCTGAGGTCATCTGCACATAGGCCCGCGCCAACGGAAACTGGACGCCCTGATTCTCGCCGATTGGCCGACCAAACACCACGCGGTCCTTGGCGTATTGCCCGGCGCGGTCGATGAAGAATTTCGCGTCGCCGATACATTCTGCCGCGATCAGGATGCGCTCCGCATTCATCCCGTCGAGGATGTATTTGAAGCCCTTGCCCTCCTCGCCGATCAGGTTGGCGACCGGAACTTCCAGGTCTTCGAACAATAGCTCGGTGGTGGCGTGGTTCAGCATGGTGCGGACCGGAGTGATGGTCAGGCCGTTCCCGACTGCAGCGCGCATGTCCACCAGCAGTACACTCATACCCGCCGAGGTTTTGGCCTCATCGCGCGGCGAGGTGCGGCAGAGAAGGACCATCAGGTCGGAATGCTCCGCCCGGCTGATCCACAGCTTGCGGCCGTTGACGACGTACTTGTCGCCGACCTTTTTGGCGAAGGTGGTGATGCGCGTGGTGTCGGTGCCGGCGTCCGGCTCGGTGACCCCGAAGGCCTGTAAGCGCAGTTCGCCAGAAGCGATTTTGGGTAAGTAGGCGGCTTTCTGCGCTGGCGTGCCGTGCCGCAGTAGGGTACCCATCGTGTACATCTGGGCATGGCAGGCGCCGCCGTTGCAACCCGACCGGTGGATCTCCTCCAGCACTGCATTTGCCGCCGCGAGCCCCAGACCTGATCCGCCAAACTCTTCCGGGATCAGCACCGAAAGGAATCCGGCTTCAGTAAGGGCCTGGACGAATCCGGTCGGATAGGACCGCTCCCGGTCCAGCGCGCGCCAATAACTGCCGGGAAACCGCGCGCACAGTTTGCGTACCGCGTCTCGGATTTCAGGGAAGGTCTCACTCATGGGGAACGCTTTTGCCATGCGGACCCAAGGTCAGACTAGATGTCGAAATGTGTTCTTATTTTGTTCCAGAACGACAAACGGATAGTCTTCGGAAATAGTCCACGAACCGCACGAATATTTGCACCCGGGAGACGCGGTGTTTCGCATTCAGGGTGCCACCTTCGAGGTGGACAGGGGTCCTGGCGCAGGCTTGCGTCCCGGACTTAATATACCTCGAGCCAGTCCTTAGCGCACTCAAGGCCCGGATCGAGCCCTTGGCCCTCTGAGTGTTCGTGTGGTTCGTGGACAATAATCTAGGTGGTGTGATCGGCCCGGACGCGCCAAGCCAGCGGTGGCCTTGGGTTCATCCCGCGTCCATGCCAAAACCGCATTCATGAGGAAACTGACGTCAGCGGCGGACTCGAGCTCGCCTGCATTTGCCGCAAACAGCCACGTGAATCGAGCCCTAGTGGCGGACTTGGTTTCGCGCGCAGCGACGGCGGCTCTGGGCGGGCCGGAGGCCTCACGTGCACGGCACGTCTCGCGCGGCAAGCTGCTGCCCCGCGACCGGGTGATGAACCTACTGGATCCTGGATCGCCGTTCCTGGAGGTCGGCGCGCTGGCGGCGGGCGGGCTCTATGACGACGAGGCCCCCTCGGCGGGCGTGATCACCGGGATCGGCCGGGTGTCGGGCCGCGAGGTGTTGATCATCGCCAATGACGCGACGGTGAAGGGTGGGGCCTATTATCCCTTGACGGTGAAGAAGCATCTGCGAGCGCAGGAGATCGCGCTGCAGAACCGCCTGCCGTGCGTCTATCTAGTGGATTCGGGCGGTGCCAACCTGCCGCATCAGGCCGAGGTGTTCCCCGACCGCGAGCACTTCGGTCGCATCTTCTTCAACCAGGCCCGGATGAGTGCGGAGGGCATCGCCCAGATCGCTTGCGTGATGGGCTCTTGCACAGCCGGCGGCGCCTATGTGCCGGCCATGTCAGACGAGACGGTAATTGTGCGCGGTCAGGGCACCATCTTCCTCGGCGGCCCACCGCTGGTGAAGGCCGCCACCGGCGAGATCATTACCGCCGAAGAGTTGGGCGGTGCCGACACCCACGGTCGACGATCCGGCGTGGTCGACCATGTGGCCGAGAACGACGCCCACGCCCTGGCCATCGTTCGGACCATTGTCGCCAACCTCAACACCACCAAGCCCGACCCGTTGACGATGGCCGAGCCCGCGCCGCCCGCCTACGATCCGGAAGAACTCTACGGCGTGGTCCCCACCGACGTTCGCGCGCCCTACGATGTGCGTGAGGTGATCGCTCGGATCGTCGACGGCTCGCAGTTCGATGAGTTCAAGGCGCTCTACGGAACCACCCTGGTCTGCGGGTTCGCGCGCATCTGGGGCTATCCGGTGGCGATCCTGGCCAACAATGGGGTGCTGTTCTCGGAGAGCGCACTGAAAGGGGCCCACTTCATCGAGCTCGCCTGCAAGCGGAAGATCCCACTGATCTTCCTGCAGAATATCTCGGGTTTCATGGTGGGCGGCAAATATGAAGCGGGCGGCATCGCCAAGGACGGCGCCAAGCTGGTGACGGCCGTGGCCTGCGCCGAGGTTCCAAAGTTCACTGTGCTGATTGGCGGCTCGTTCGGTGCGGGCAACTACGGCATGTGCGGCCGGGCCTATTCGCCCCGTTTCCTGTGGACCTGGCCCAACAGCCGCATCAGCGTGATGGGCGGCGAGCAGGCCGCCTCAGTGCTGGCCACCGTCCACCGTGACGCGGACAAATGGACCAAGGCCGAGGAGGAAGCTTTCAAAGCCCCAGTTCGCCAACGCTACGAGGACGAGGGCAGCCCCTATTACGCCACTGCACGCCTCTGGGACGACGGCGTCATAGACCCTGCCCAGACTCGCGACGTCCTAGGCCTGTCGATCTCGGCATCCCTCAACGCCCCGATCCCGGAGACACGCTTCGGCGTGTTCAGGATGTGAGCACGGTGCGAAACCCCTTCGCGCGTCAGCGCCCTCAAGATTCAACCACGGAAAACACTGACGAACACGGAAATGCTCTCAGCGAGCTCCAAGCGCCTTCTGTGTTTTCCGTGGTTCCAAATACAGCGCCTGCGGCGTTTAAGGCGTCTCATGTTTAGGTCCGTACTGGTCGCCAATCGTGGAGAGATCGCCCGGCGGGTGTTCGCCACCGCCCGGCGGATGGGGATCGAGACCATCGCGGTCTATTCTGAGGCCGACGCCAACGCCGCCCACGTGCGCGATGCCGACAAGGCCGTGCTGATTGGCCCCGCCGCTGCACGTGAGAGCTATCTGGTCGGCGACAAGATCATCGCGGCGGCGAAGCAGACGGGCGCCGAGGCGATCCATCCTGGCTATGGCTTCCTGTCTGAGAACGCTGAGTTTGCCGAGGCCGTGGTCACCGCAGGCCTTATCTGGATCGGCCCACCGCCGTCTGCCATCCGTGCCATGGGGTTGAAGGACGCTGCCAAGAGCTTGATGGCCAAGGCTGGGGTGCCGGTGACGCCCGGCTATCTGGGCGAGGATCAGTCACCCCAGACCCTGGCCACAGAGGCCGCCCGAATTGGCTATCCTGTGCTGATCAAGGCGGTCGCCGGTGGTGGCGGCAAAGGTATGCGTCTGGTCGAGAGCGCCAACGACTTCGACGCCGCACTGGCTTCCTGCCGCCGTGAGGCCGCCGCCAGCTTCGGTGACGACCGGGTGCTACTGGAAACCTATGTCACCCGCCCGCGCCATATCGAGGTGCAGATTTTCGGTGATGCTCACGGTAATGTCGTCCACCTCTATGAGCGCGACTGTTCGCTGCAGCGCCGCCACCAGAAAGTGATCGAGGAAGCGCCTGCTCCCGGCATGACCGACGCTGCCCGAGCCGCAGTGACTACCGCCGCACTCAGAGCCGCCGAGGCCGTAGGGTACGTTGGGGCCGGGACGGTCGAATTCATCGCCGATGCGTCAGATGGCCTGAGGGGTGATCGGATCTGGTTCATGGAGATGAATACCCGCCTGCAGGTCGAGCACCCGGTCACCGAGATGGTTACCGGCCTGGACCTGGTCGAGTGGCAGTTCCGGGTCGCCGCCGGCGAGCCGTTACCGCTTGCCCAAGACGAGATCACCTGCATCGGGCATGCCGTCGAGGCGCGCCTCTATGCCGAGAGCCCGGCCACGGGGTTCCTACCTTCCATTGGCCGGTTGGAAGCCTTCAGCCTGCCTGACGGAATCCGGGTCGATGCAGGGGTCGAGCAGGGCGACGTGATCAGCCCGTTCTACGACCCGATGATCGCCAAGCTGATCGTCCATGGCGAGACCCGCGAGGACGCTATCGCAGACCTTGCCGAAGCCTGCAGCGAGGTCGACATCTGGCCAGTGAAGACTAACGCCGGGTTCCTGGTCCGTTGTCTGGAGACGCCAGACTTCATCGCGGGTGCTGTGGACACCGGGCTGATCGCCCGCGAGCTAGACGCCCTGACCACCGCTCCTGAACCAAGTCCTGAGGTCCTGGCAAGCGCCGGATGGGCCTTCCGCGAGGTGGTCGAGCGCGGCGCTTCCGGTCGACCCGCCACCCCGTGGGTCGAACTTTTGGGCTTTCGGCTGAACGCGCCCACGCAAGAGACAACGCGGCTATTCCTGGGCGCGGCACCGGTCGAGGTTGCTATGCCGTTGGAGCCGGCCCGTGCGCTGCATGTCGCCGGGGATCACGAGGTCGTGGTGTTCGAAGGCGGCGAGGCTTTCGTATTCCGCGACCATCCGCCGCTCGACGGCATCGGGAGCAGCGCGGGTGACGGCGCGATGCGCGCGCCGATGCCTGGGAAGGTGACCCAGCTCTCGGTCAAGCCCGGCGATGCGGTGGTCAAGGGCCAGGTCCTGTTGACGCTGGAGGCCATGAAGATGGAGCACGCCTTGTCGGCAGCCTTCGACGGCGTGGTCGAAGAGGTCGCAACGGCATTGGGTGCTCAAGTGACGGAGGGGTCCGTGCTCGTTCGACTGACAGCGGCTCAAGGTGGCGGCGCGTAGCCACGGATGTTCTCGTCGAGGGCTTGAGCGATGGCCAGGGTTCTGGCGTCGCTGCCGAGCGGGCCAATCAGTTGGGCACCGACCGGAAGGCCCGATGCGGTCATGCCTGCGGGCACGGCCGTCGCCGGTAGATGCAATGCCGTCGCCAGGCTGATCCAAGTCAACATGGACGCGTAGTCCAGACGACGGCCATCGCTGGTGGTCAGGGCGCGCCGTGTGAACGGGCGGCGATCATGCGGGAAGGCTGGGACCGGTGCGATCGGGGCCAAGATCACGTCATAGGCGTTAAAAATATCCCCGATCCCATGGCGAAGCCGGGCGCGGACGGCGTCGGCGGCCTGCCATTCGCGGTGCCGTGCCGTGTAGGCCAGGGTAGCCGCCGCCGAGGACAGAGGCCCCGCGCCCCGATCCATCGCCAGACGCGCAAAGGGTCGGATCATCTCCATGCGTCGTAGGACATTGGCGGGCATATCTTCGCCCAGAACGGCACCAAGCAGCGTTTGATAGGCAGCCAGCAGGGCGTTCATATCGACTGGACTGGGGATCGGCTCAACCGTCGCGCCCGCCGCGCCGATCTCGGCGGCAAAGCGGCTGAGGACTGCGTGGACCTCGGGGTCTAAGGGGCAGTTCGGGTCGTCCAGCCATAGGCCGATCCGCACGGTGCTGAGATCGGCTGGGGGTGCGCGAGGTGCCAGAGGTCCCGCCTCGATCACCGACAGCAGCAGGCGCAAGTCACGCGCGGACCGCGCCATCGGTCCAATCACATTCAGGTCCCGTTCAGCGTAGGAGCCGGGGTGGGGTGGGACATGTCCGCGTGGCGAGACGGCGCCCCAGGTCGGTTTGTGCGAAAACACGCCGCAGAAGCTGGCCGGGACCCTCAGCGAGCCGCCAATGTCGGACCCGATCTCCAGCGCCGTAACCCCTGTGGCCAGTGCCGCCGCCGCGCCGCCCGACGATCCGCCTGACGTGCGGCTGAGGTCCCAGGGGTTGTTGGTGACGCCATATAGGGCATTGGCAGTCTGCCAGTCGGCGGCCATGACCGGCACATTGGTCTTGCCCCAGATCACTGCACCGGCGTGGCGGGCGTGGGCCACGGCCACGGCGTCGCCGGTCATCCGGCGGCGGAAGGCTGCAAGTCCCGAAGAGGCCGCCATGCCCGAGACGTCAAAGGTATCCTTAATTGTCATCGGCAGGCCGGCTAACGGCCCCAACGGCTCGCCGCGGCTGCGGAGGTCGTCGATGGCGCGCGCGGCATCCAGGGCGCGCTCGGGGTCCGCGGTGACCACGGCGTTTAGCACTGCGTGGGTCTCAGCATGGCGGGCAAGGGCCATCTTAAGAAGCTCGACTGACGATACCCGGCGTGAGGCCAAGGCGGCCAACTGGTCCGTGGCGTCGAGATCGATCAGCGTGGCCACGTCAAGGTCCTTTCAGGCCCAGGACATCCTGCATGTCGTACTCACCCGGTGGCTTGCCAGCGATCCATTTTGCGGCGGCGACGGCACCACGCGCGAAGAGGCCACGATCACGGGCGGAATGGCTGAGCGTCAGGATCTCGTCTACCCCAGCGAAAGTGACACTGTGATCGCCGACGATGCCACCGCCCCGCAGGACCGAGAAGCCGATTTCACCCTGGGGCCGCGCGCCAGTGATGCCGTCGCGGGCGCGGCGGGCGACGTCGTCAAGCGCGACACCTCGTCCGGTTGCGGCGGCCGCGCCCAGCATCAAGGCTGCGCCCGACGGCGCGTCGATCTTGTGCCGATGGTGAGACTCAGCGACCTCGATATCGAACGCTTCTGCAGGCAAGGCGCGCGCAGTCTGGGCGACGAGGCCCATCAGCATATTGAGGCCGAGAGAGAAGTTCCCTGCACGAACGATGGGAACCCGCTTCGCTGCCTCACCGATGCGGCGCAGATGGTCCGGCGAGAATCCGGTAGAGCCCAGCACGAGCGCCACGCCCCGACCCGCGGCCTCGACGGCCAGGGCGGCCGACGCATCGGCATTGGTGAAATCGATCACCACGTCGGCGAGCGCGAAGGCCTCGTTGGCGGATACCAAGCCTTCGCCGGTCAGGTCCGGTCGGTCAAACCGCGCCGCCAGTGCCAGGGCTGGGTCGCCCTGGACCAGCCCCGCCAGGGCGATCCCCATGCGACCTAGCGCTCCGGCGATGGCGATCTTGATCGGGGCGGTCACAGCGGTCTCACTCCTGCGGGCACGGCGCGGTCTCTAACTCTCGCGCCCGGGTCGCCCCGTCAATGGAGACGCGATTGCCGTGCGCAGTCCGTGGACCTTCGCGGCGCGCCTCTATAGGTTGGAGCGCTTCAGGGTTTGGCAGCCAACCGGACGGGGCGGAACGCGCATGGATCAGGTCGAGAAACGCACCTTCACGGATCAGGAGGCGCTGGATTTCCATCGCTATCCTACACCCGGGAAGATCGGCATCCAGGCGACCAAGCCGATGGCGACGCAGCGTGACCTGAGCCTGGCCTATTCGCCCGGTGTGGCCGTGCCGGTTCTGGCCATCGCCGCTGATCCAGAGCTGGCTTACGAATATACCTCCAAGGGTAACCTGGTGGCGGTGATTTCCAACGGCACGGCAATCCTCGGCCTTGGCAACCTCGGGGCTCTGGCCTCCAAGCCGGTGATGGAGGGCAAGGGCGTGCTCTTCAAACGGTTCGCCGACGTTGACGCCATCGATGTGGAGATGACCTGCACCGACCCCGACGAGATTATCACCGTCGTCAAGAATATCGGCGTCACTTACGGCGGCATCAACCTCGAGGACATCAAGAGCCCTGACTGTTTCCGGATCGAGGTCGAGCTGCAGGAGCTGCTGGATATTCCGGTTTTCCACGATGACCAGCACGGTACGGCGATCATCTGCTCGGCGGGCCTGATCAATGCCTGCGAGATCACCGGGCGCAAGATTTCGGAAGTGAAAGTGGTGCTGAACGGCCCCGGCGCCGCCGGGATTGCCACGCTGGGCCTGATGAAGGCCATGGGCGTGAAACATGAGAACGTCATCGCGGTCGACCGCAACGGCGTGCTCTATCGCGGTCGGACCGAGGGCATGAACCAGTGGAAGTCTGCCCACGCCATCGACACCGACAAGCGCACCCTGGCCGAAGCGTTGACCGGTGCTGACGTGTTTATCGGGGTGTCGGCGAAGGGTGCCCTGACCGGCGACCTGATCAAGCTGATGAACCCCCGACCGATCATCTTCGCCATGGCCAACCCCGATCCGGAAATCCTGCCCGAAGAGGTTTATGCGGTCCGACCTGACGCCATCGTAGCGACCGGCCGCAGCGACTATCCGAACCAGGTCAACAATGTGCTGGCCTTCCCTTATCTGTTCCGCGGTGCCCTGGATGTGCGCGCCCGGCGGATCAACATGGAAATGAAGATCGCCTGCGCCAACGCTCTAGCCATGCTGGCGCGCGAGGACGTGCCGGACGAGGTGGCCACCGCCTATCACGGCGCGCAGCTGAAGTTTGGCCCTAGCTACATCATCCCGACCCCCTTCGACCCGCGGCTGTTGTCCTACATCCCGCCCTTCATCGCCCAGGCGGCGATGGACACCGGCGTTGCACGCAAGCCGATCGAGGATATGGATGCTTACCGCGCCTCGCTGGCCCGGCGGATGGATCCGACGGCGGCGTTCCTGCAGAAGCTGCAAGGGGCGGTGCTGTCTGGGCCGGAACGCAGGATCGTCTTCGCAGAAGGCGAAGAGCAGAGCGTGATCCGCGCAGCCTATGCCTTCCAGACCCAAGGGCTTGGCAAGGCGGTGCTGGTGGGTCGCGAAGACCTGGTCCATGAGAACATGATTGCTGCTGGCCTGGACCCCAAAGAGGCCGGGCTGGAGATCATGAACGCCCGCGTCTCGCCTTGGAACGAGGCGTCGGTCGATCTGCTCTACGGTCGCCTTCAGCGCGAAGGCTACCTGCGGCGGGACATCCAACGGCTGATCAATCAGGACCGCAACGCCTTCGCCGCCGCGATGGTCGCTCTGGGCCACGCCGACGGTATGGTCACCGGCGTCACTCGAAACTTCGACCAGGTGTTGGAAGAGGTACTCAACGTCATCGACCCCGCCGACGACGGTCGGATCATTGGCATGAGCGTGGTGATGGCCAAGGGCCGCACGCTGTTCATCGCCGACACCAATGTCACCGAAATGCCAGTGGCCGAGGAACTGGTCGAGATCGCCATCGAAGCGGCCCGTGCGGTTCGTACCCTGGGCTATGAGCCGAAGGTCGCGTTCATGAGTTATTCGACCTTCGGCAATCCCATGGGCGAACGCTCTGAGCGGGTCCGGGACGCGGTGGCTATGTTGGACGAAATGGACGGCATCGACTTCGAGTACGAGGGTGAGATGCCGCCGGAGCTGGCGCTGGATCCCGCCTCGCGCGGGGCCTATCCGTTCATGCGCCTGACCGGTCCCGCCAACATCCTGATCATGCCGGCGATCCATTCAGCTGCGATCTCGACCCAGCTGATGCAGACGCTGGGCGGCGCGGAGGTCATCGGTCCGATCCTGCTGGGTATGGCCAAGCCTGTGCAGATTTGCCCCCTGGGTGCCTCGGTTTCTAAGATCCTGCAGATGGCAACGGTCTGCGCTTACGACCGGCCTCTGGTGGAGCTGGCCGAATGACCCGTCGGCCCCACCACGGACCATCGATATAAGGTCGCGCACCTGGCCGGGGTGGTGGGCGTTCCGACCCATCCCCGGCAAGGAACGTTGCCCCCATGACCCACGCCTCTTCCCTGCCTGCGCCCCGCTACACTCTGGGTATCGACTTCGGAACAACCAACACGGTCCTGGCGCTCGCCGATGCCGAAGGACAGGCCTATCTCGTGCAATTCTCGGCGCCTGAGGGTGAGCTGTTTGCGTTCCGCAGTTGTATCTCGTTCCACGCCCCCGCCGAACGCCCGCAGGACCGCCAGATCGCCGCCGGGCCCTGGGCCATCGACGCCTATGTCGAGGACCCCGCCGAGACGCGCTTCATCCAGTCGTTCAAGAGCTTTGCTGCGCAGGCCAGCTTCACCGAGACCCAGATCATGGGCCGCCGGTATCGATTCGAGGATCTACTCTCAACCTTTCTTCTGAAGGTACGCGACTATGCTGGCGCTTCGCTGGAGGCGCTGCCGGAGCGGGTCATCATCGGCAGGCCGGTGATCTTCGCCGGGAACCTACCCAGCGAGGCTCTGGCCCTAGAGCGCTATCAGATCGCGTTTGAGCGGATGGGCGTAAAGGATGTCCGCTTTGCCTATGAGCCGGTTGGGGCCGCGTTCTTCTTTGCCCGCGCGTTGAAGCAGGACGCGACGGTCCTGGTGGGCGACTTCGGCGGCGGAACTTCTGACTTTTCGATCATCCGTTTCGAGCGCCAGGGCGCATCCGGCGAGATGCGGGCGATCCCGCTGGGGCGATCCGGCGTCGGTGTCGCGGGAGACGCCTTCGACTATCGGATCATCGACAACCTGGTCTCACCCGAGCTGGGCAAGGGCTCGGACTACACGTCATTGGGCAAGGTTCTGCCGGTGCCCAACCGCTATTACGCCGCCTTTGCCCGCTGGGATCAGTTGGCGATGATGCGGGCCAGCCGCGACATGCGCGAGATCAGACGCCTGGTCCGCGACGCGGTCGAACCGGACAAGATCGCTCGGCTGGTGGAGACTTTGGACGAAAACTACGGATACCAGCTCTACCGTTCCGTCTCGCGGCTGAAAGAGGCGCTGTCGGCGCATGAGACCGCAGAGTTCCAGTTTGAGGCGGGCTCGATCAAGATTTCCCGCGAGGTCGCCCGTACGACTTTCGAGGGTTGGATCGCGCCCGAACTCGCCCGGATCGAGCACGCGGTGGACGCGGCCTTGGTCGACGCCAACCTGACGGCGGACGGTGTCGACCGAGTGTTCCTGACGGGCGGATCATCACTCGTGCCGGCGGTGCGGGCGATCTTCCACCGGCGGTTCGATCCGGCGCGGATCGAGACAGGCGCCGAGTTGGAATCCATCGCCTCGGGTCTGGCCCT
>JAYTWT010000176.1:0-1575 GCA_043743295.1 Alphaproteobacteria bacterium
GCCCACTTCGCGCAAATCTGTCGCGAGATCTATTGGAGCAGAAGTGGCGATAAGAATCCTCCACACCGCCGATCTGCACCTGGACTCGCCGCTAGCCAGCCTGGCGCTGCGGGATGAGGATCTGCAGACGCGGGTGGTGACGGCGTCGCGGCGGGCGCTGGAGCGGATGGTGGATTTCTGCATCTCCGAAGAGGTCGCAGCTCTGTTGATCGCCGGGGATCTTTTCGACCGGGCCGAGCGCAGCGCCAAGACCGCCGCCTATCTGACCCTGCAGATGGAGCGGCCAGGCGATCGTCTTCAGCTTGAAGCAGATCAGATCCGTATCTGCCAGTTGGCGCATCGGCAATATTCCGGCACTCCGATGCCACAGCGTCGGCATAGGTGTAGTTCGATGCGCCCATGGCCGCCACGAACAGCTTCATGGCCCGCGCCTCGCCTGTGACCGGATCGATCACATCAATCGTGTCGCCGGCAAAGTCGACAAAGACCTTCTCCCCGCCCACATGCGTCTGGCGCATTGTCGGCCGCACCCGGTGAGAACGGCGGTGAGAAAGTCGGCCACGGTAGCGGCGGGATGAGCTCGCTGCGGGCGGCGCAATAGTCGTCCACTATGTCTTTCCTTGCAGGCTGCAGGGAGGGCGGGAGGATTTTCACCGTGGATTTGTATCGGAAGGTTCGGCTGGCCTGTGCTGAGGGCATGAGCCAGCGAGAGGCGGCACGACAGTTCAACATCTCGCGCGACAGCGTCAGGAAGATGTTGGCGTTCTCGGTTCCGCCCGGCTATCGGCGCAAGGCGGCGGTGAAGCGGCCGAAGTTGGACGCCTTCACCGGGATCGTTGACGCTTGGCTGGAGGGGGACCGCGAGGTCCACCGCAAGCAACGTCACACGGCGAAGCGGGTGTTTGAGCGGCTTCGCGATGAGCACGGCTTCACTGGCGGCTACACGATCGTGAAGGATTATGTGCGCGAGCACGAGCGGCGTGGGCGTGAGATGTTCGTGCCGCTGGCCCATCCGCCCGGACATGCCCAAGCCGATTTCGGCGAGGCCGTCGTCATCATTGGCGGCGTCGAGCAGAAGGCGCATTTCTTCGTCATGGACCTGCCGCACAGCGATGCCTGCTTCGTGCGGGCCTATCAGGCGGCGACATCGGAAGCTTGGGTCGATGGTCACGTCCACGCATTCGCTTTCCTCGGGAAGGTGCCCGCGTCGATCCTCTACGACAACGACAGATGTCTGGTGTCCAAGATTCTGCCCGATGGGACGCGCCTGCGGGCCACGCTCTTCAGCGGGTTCTTGTCGCATTATCTTTTCCGTGACCGCTACGGCCGCCCCGGCAAGGGCAATGACAAAGGCAATGTCGAAGGGCTGGTCGGCTACTCCCGCCGCAACTTCATGGTGCCCATCCCCCGGTTCGCGACCTGGCAGGAGTTCAACGCCTACCTGGAGGACCGGTGCCGCAGGCGTCAGACGGATGTCCTGCGCGGCCAGTCCGAAACGATCGGAGTGCGCCTCGCGCGAGATCTGGTGGCCATGGCCGACCTGCCGGCCGCGCCGTTCGACGCCTGCGATCAGAC
>JAYTWT010000177.1:0-4998 GCA_043743295.1 Alphaproteobacteria bacterium
AATCTGCACGGCAAGCACGTTGTAGCGACGGTTGACGTCGCGCCGTGCGGGTCGATCATACGGCCATGTCTCACGTTCTCGTCGTCGATGATGATCCGCATATCCGCCAGCTTCTGGTGTTCGCCATCGAGAAGGCGGGCCTCGTGGCGCGCGAAGCTGAGGACGGCGAGGCGGCGCTGGTCCGGGTCGATCAGGATCGTCCCGATCTAGTTGTGCTCGACATCAACATGCCGCGCCTGGACGGGTTGGAGGTCTGCCGCCGTCTCAGGGCCAAGGGCGATCTCCCCATTCTCTTCCTCTCGTCGCGCGACGATGAGATCGACCGCGTACTGGGGATCGAACTGGGCGGCGACGACTATGTGGTCAAACCGTTCAGCCCGCGTGAAGTTGTGGCGCGCATCCAGGCGATCCTACGTCGAGGCCGCGCCCAGGTCCCCGATGCGGCAAAGGCGGCCATCGCGCGAGGTCGGCTTCGCTTAGATCGCGAGGGCTGGGCCGCGCTCTGGGACGGGGCTGAGCTTAACCTAACGGTCACCGAGTTTGGCATTCTCCAGATCCTGGCCGCCGCCCCGACCCGGGTGTTTAGTCGCGACATGATCATTGACCATCTGCACGGCCCCGGGTTCGCGATCACAGACCGCACCATCGATAGCCACGTGCGCAATCTACGCAGCAAGTTCGCCGCCCTCGGTGGTCACGATGTGGTCGAGACGCGGGCCGGCGTCGGCTACCGGCTGGGGGCCTGCGTCGGTCAGGCCGCGTGATCGAGCGGCTGAAGAACCTGATCGCGCCCTGGTGGCCGGTGCTCAGACTTAGGACCATCCTGTTCAGCGTCTTGCTGTTTGCAGCCACCATGCCGGCGATCGGAGCCATTTCGCTGCGGGTCTATGAGAACACCTTGGTGCGCCAGACCGAGGCGGAGTTGGTCGCCCAGGGGGCGGCGCTGGCGGCCCTGGCATCTGAGACCTGGCCCGGTGCGCCAAAGCCCCTGCCGCGTCCGGCCGACCCGCCTGAGGACTATTTCCGGCCCGAAGTCACCACCATCGACCTCAGCCGCGACGCCTTGCTTCCCGAACGGCCCGATCCGGTCCGAACCTCGCGCACCGCCGACCCAAACGCACTAGCGAATGCCGCCGCGACAGCGGCCATCGTCGAGCGCACCGTGCGCACGACAGCGGCTTCCGTGGTGATGCTGGACCGCCACGGGATTGTGGTGACTGGCGCTGACCTCGGCGGCGACCTTTCCGCGCTGCCGGAGGTTCGCACGGCGCTCGGCGGCCAGCCCCGCACAGTTTTGCGCCGCAGCGGCGACTTTCAGCCGCGCTATAGCTTTGAATGGCTGAGCAAGGCGTCGGGCCTACGGCTTCACCACGCGCGGCCAATTCTGGTCGCCGGCCATGTCGAGGGCGTGCTTTTGCTCTCGCGTTCGCCCCGAGCCCTATTCCGAGGTTTGTACGAAGACCGGGGCAAGTTTATCCTGGCCGCTGCGGTCATCCTGGGCCTGTTGGTCCTGTTGTCCGGCCTGATCTCGCGCGGCGTCACCCGGCCCATCGAGCACCTTAGTGCCGCCGCCCGCGAGGTGGCGGCAGGCGGAGGTGAAATCCCTCGGACACCACGCACCGCCGCTGTTGAGGTCCGCGCCCTCTACGAGGATTTCCGCGCGATGGCCGAGCGGATCGAACGGCGCAGTGGCTACCTGCGCGACTTTGCGGCCGCTGTCAGCCATGAGTTCAAAACGCCGCTGGCCGGCATCACCGGTGCCGTGGAACTGTTGCAGGACCACTTCGAGACCATGTCGCCCGAAGATCGGCGACGGTTCCTGGACAACATCGGCGGTGACACGGCGCGGCTGTCGCAACTGGTGACCCGGCTGTTGGACATGGCGCGCGCCGACATGACGGTCCCGGAGGCGGGCGCGGCCTGCGATCCGGCCGCGTCAGTGCACCGGACGGTGGACGGAGAGGCACGGCCGAATTTCGCCATCACGGTCGACCTGCCGCATGGCCTGCCACGCGTGGAGGTTCCGGCGGACACCCTCGACAAGGTACTGACGATACTGCTTCAGAATAGCCGCCAAGCCGGTGCGGCGAATGCCTGGGTCACCGGGTGCGCAGCCTCCTCCGAGATAATGCTGACCGTTCGCGATGATGGGCCCGGCATTCCTTCGACGGACCACGAGCGCCTGTTCGAGCCCTTTTTCACCAGCCGCCGAGCCCAGGGTGGCACGGGTCTGGGCTTGCCGATCGCCCGGTCTCTGCTGGCGGCGAATCATGGACGGATCGAGTTGGCGGAAGGTGCCGGCGGTGCGACGTTCCGGATCGTGTTGCCAAGCGCCGATGCTTGATCCTCAATACCCGCTTTTCCTTTCCTACCGCCCGCCCGCCGCTGCGCTCGGAAGGCGGTCCGCCGTTCCCACAAAGAGGGAAGGGAAAAGTTTCAAATCACAGCGTCACGTACAACTCGTTTTCGATCACCCACTGGCCCGTGACCTTGCGCCAGGTCGCCAGATAGGTTCCGGACATCTCAGCGCCAGACCAATCTGCGGTCCAGCATCCTAGCTCAGCGGCGCGCTCGCCCTCAGTATCGAGATCGATCCGTTCGGTCTCGCGGACGTAGGTCTTGAACGTCGGGTCGGCGAACTGTCCCGCGAAGGCGTCGATAACGGCGTCAATGCCCAGGACCAAAGATCCGTCGCCGACAATCAGCTTCACATCCCGGTCAAAGAACGGCCGTAGGCGCCCCACCTCGTGCGCCCTGATCAGCTTGTTGGTCAGCCGACGTCGCGCCCGGATCGCATCTTCCGGCGCGGTCACGCCCCTTAAGCTGGGTTAGCGGCCAACCGCTTGTCGAGGTAAGCCGCCACGCGGACCTCGACTTCCTTCAGGTGTTCTATCCAGAAGTGGGTAGCTTCCTCGACCACCTCATAATCGATGACAATACCCTTCTGGGTACGCAGCTTGGAGACCACGCGCTCCACGTCGACAGGCGGAACCACGCTGTCGTTCTGGCCGTGCAGGATCAAGCCGGACGCCGGGCAGGGTGCCAGGAATGAGAAATCGTAGGCGTTGGTTGGCGGAGAAACGGAGATGAAGCCATCGGTTTCTGGGCGTCGCATCAACAGCTGCATGCCGATATAGGCGCCGAATGAATAGCCGGCCACCCAGCACTGCGAGGCTGCCGGATTGGTGGTCTGCAACCAATCCAGGGCCGTGGCCGCGTCAGCCAACTCGCCGATGCCGCCATCAAACTCGCCCTGGCTGCGGCCAACGCCACGGAAATTGAAGCGCAGGGTCGAGAAGCCGCGCTTCATGAACAGATGGAACAGTTGCACCGAGACCGGATTGTTCATCTGACCGCCCGCTTTGGGGTGCGGGTGTAGGATCAGCGCTACGGGCGCCGTCGGGGTCTTGCCCTGAGTGTATCGACCTTCGATCCGCCCGGTTGCGCCTGTCAGAACCACCTCTGGCATTCGTACCTTCTCCGCCCGGAATACTTGACTACTGCGCTTGGTCTTCCTAAGTCGCACCCGTCCGGCACGACCCGCCTCACGCGAGGCGGGGCTTGTAACATAGGCGACGCCGGATGCGCGTGAAAACTGCATTGGACCTAAAGCCATGCGTCTCTCCACCAAAGGCCGCTACGCCGTGATGGCCATGGCGGACCTTGCGCGTCGGGAATGCGACGTCGCGCGGGCGGTGACCTTGTCGGACATTGCAGCGCGCCAGGAAATTTCACTGAGCTATCTGGAGCAGCTGTTTGCGCGCCTACGCCGGAAGGGCCTGGTCAAGAGCACAAGAGGTCCGGGCGGCGGCTATCGCCTGGCCAAGACGGCGGACGCTACCACCATCGCCGACATCGTCCATGCGGTGGACGAGCCCCTCCGCGCCACACGGTGCAAGGCGGCTAAAGGCTGCATGATCAAGGGTGAGCAGTGCCTGACGCATGACCTCTGGGCCGACCTTGGTGACCGGATCGAGGATTATCTGGCCTCGGTCAGTCTAGCCGACGTGGTTGGCGGGCGCCTGGGGCGCGCGGCATGAGTGTCTATCTAGACCATAACGCTACCGCGACGGTTCGCCCCGAAGCTATCGCAGCCATGACCCGAGTGCTGGAAAACGTCGGCAATCCGTCCTCGATCCATGCGGCGGGACGTAGCGCACGGGCGGTAATGGAGCAGGCGCGGGAGGATGTGGCCGCGCTGATCGCCTGTCCGGCCTCAACAGTGATCTTCACCAGCGGTGGCACGGAAGCGAACGCCATCGCGCTCGAAAGCGCCGTCGCGGCGGGGGCGCGGCGATTGATCGTGTCGGCGACCGAACACGACAGCATCCAGGAGACCTCGCGGGTCCTCGGCGTTGAGGTCGAAGTGCTGCCCGTACTGTCCAGCGGCATCGCGGATTTGGCGTGGCTGGCCGCGCGACTGGCAATGTGGGATGCCGCCGACGGCAAGCCGTTTGTGGCGATGATGCTGGCTAACAACGAGACCGGGGTGATCCATCCGGTGGCGGAGGCTGCGGCGCTGGTGCGCGCGGCCGACGGATGGTTGCACGTGGACGCAATCCAGGCGGCGGGCAAGATCGCCGTCGACAGCCGCGCGCTGGGTGCCGACACCCTGTCGATCTCAGCGCACAAGATCGGTGGCCCGCAAGGGATCGGTGCCCTGACGTTCGGCCCCCGCGCAACGCTGTCGCGGCGGCAGCACGGCGGTGGCCAGGAGCGGGGGCGGCGAGGTGGTACTGAGAATCTGCCGGGGATCGCGGGCCTCGGTGCGGCTGCGCGCGCGGCGTTGGCCGGTCTGGCGACCTATAGCGATCAAGAGATCTATCGCGACACTGCGGCGGCTCGGATGATGGCGGTCGGTGCCGTAGTTATGGGCGAGGCCGCGCCGCGCTTACCCAACACGCTGTGCATTGCTGCGACGGGCTTTACCTCTGACCTGCAGGTGATGGGCCTTGATCTGGCGGGCGTGATGGTCAGCGCCGGCGCGGCCTGTTCCTC
>JAYTWT010000178.1:0-3356 GCA_043743295.1 Alphaproteobacteria bacterium
TAGGTCTGGATGGCGTGGCCGATGTCGCCGGTGGTGGCCCCGGGCCTCACCGCGTCCAGGCCGCGCTGCAGCGCTTCATAGGTGACGTCCACCAGCCGCTTGGCCCGGGGCGCAACCGGACCGACGCCATACATCCGCGAGGTGTCGCCGTGCCAGCCGTCGACGATGACGGTGACGTCGATATTGACGATATCGCCCTCGCGCAGCACCCGCTCGCCGGGGATCCCGTGGCAGACGATGTGATTGGGGCTGATGCAGACGGTCTTGGTGTAGCCGCGATAGCCCAGGCAGGCCGGGAGCGCTCCATGGTCGAGGATGAACTCGCGAGCCAGATCGTCGAGATCGCCCGTCACAACACCCGGCACCACGTGGGGTGCCAGCATGTCCAGGCACGCCGCCCCCAGCTTACCAGCCTTGCGCATGCCTTCGAACCCAGCGGCGTCGTGCAGCTTGATCTGGCCGGTGCGATACTCGCCTTCGAGGGTGTCAGTCATGCGGGTCTCCGGCGGGTTATCTCGCGAGTTTACCACGAAAGTTCAAGGTGGAGGAACGCCGGGCCAACCAATCCTAACTCTGCCGCGTGTTGCTCCACACGATCTGGCCGATCCCGAACAGGGCCAGGATCGCGCCATAGAGCGTCCATTTCGGGTCACCCACCATGAAGCCGACCTTGAAGGCGAGGTTGAGCCCCTGGAGTATCCACACCCCGCCAAGCGCGACCATCAACAGGCCCATCAGGCTGCTGACCACACGCATTACGATGTTGAACACGGACCGCATCGGCTTTCTCCTGGCTAAGGCCACGACTGTGCGCGCAATCCAGTGGTGTCACCAGAGGTCAATCCGCTGCATCTCGCCAGGGCACGCGGTCGGTCAGGGTCACGGCTGTTGTCGTAATTTCGGTGCGGTAGGCCAGCACCTCGACCCCCGCGTCGGCCGCAGCGGTCAGGCCCTTGGCGTAGGCTGAGTCCAACTCGGCGCAGGCAGCGAAGAGGTCGCAGTCAGTCCGCTGGATCACGAACAGCATCACCGCACGCTGCCCGGCCTCGACCATGGCGGTCAATTCCCTCAGATGCTTCAGCGACCTCGCCGCCACGCAATCCGGAAACTCCGCAAAGCCGGGCGTCCGCATCAGGTGGCAGTTCTTGATCTCTAGCCAGCAGGGCGGTCGATCCGGCGTCTCGAGTAGAAAGTCCACCCGAGAGTTCAGGCCGTACTTCACTTCACGTCGGTGGGTGGCGTAGCCGGTCAGTTCCGGGATCGCGTCCGCCGCGAGCGCCTCGGCCACTATGCGGTTGGGATGCATGGTGTTGATGCCCACCAGCCCACCGTCGACCTCGACCAATTCCAGCGTATGGGCCAGCTTGCGCTTGGGGTCATCGGATCGCGAGACCCAGGCCCCGAGCCCCGGCATGTTCAAACCCAGCATCGCGCCGGGGTTAGGACAGTGGGCGGTAATCTCGCGCCCATCATCCAGCACAATATCGGCGAGGAAACGCTTGTAGCGAGCAACGAGCGTTCCGTGGACCAGCGGAGAGGGGAAGTGCATGGCACCGCGTCTACCAGTGACGGGTCTAACTGATCCAGTCCTCGGTCCGGCTAGGCGGACCGAGGGGGATTAGTCGGCAGACCAGAGACTATCGCTTCTCTGTGGTCTTGGTGGTCGTCGTCGAGCCGGGATCGCCGGTCATCGGATCAGCGTTCGTCGTGGTGGTCTGCTCCGTTGTGGTCGAGGTACCGGTCTCGGCGGGCGGCGTCGTGACGATCACCGCAGGAGGGTTGATCGTCACCTGAGCCGGCTCGGCTGCTGGAGGCGGCATTGGCGGTGAATCCTGCTTCTGGGTGCAGGCCGACAGGCTGATGGCAAGCATAGCGGCAGAAGCCGCAAAAATCGTAGCGCGAAGGTTCATTGGAAGTCCCCGGAGGCCTATCCTCCAACTACTGAACGCGAGAACCTCGTTTCTCGTTGCATTGATAGGGCGAAACAGGCAGCGGAGCTAAAATCGCCAAGACCTGCCGCCGGAGACCGCATGAGCCAGCCGACCGATGATCGCGTGACCGCCGCCGTGCTGGTGATCGGCGATGAGATCCTGTCTGGGCGCACCCAAGACACCAACACCCGCGACATCGCCCGCTATCTGGGCGTGATCGGCGTCGATCTCGTTGAGACGCGCACCGTGCCGGATGTGATGGACGAGATTGTCGATGCCCTGAACGCGCTTCGGGTCCGCTATGACTATGTGATCACCACAGGCGGCATCGGTCCGACCCACGACGATATTACTGCAGATGCGATCGCTCAGGCGTTCGGCGTTGAGCTGTACGAACACCCCGACATCATCGCCATGATGTCGGCGCGCTGGGGCGGCGAGGTCAATGCGGCGCGGCGGCGGATGGCCCGAATACCGGTGGGCGGCGATCTGGTGAAAAACCCGGTGCAGGGACCGCCCGGGTTCACCATCGGCAATGTGTTCACCCTGGCCGGCGTGCCGCAGATCATGCGTGGCATGCTGGAGGATGTGGGACCACGGATGCGCGGCGGGCGGCCGACCGTTTCGCGTACCGTTCGTGTTGAGGGCTCGGGCGAGGGTGTGATCGCCGCGCCGCTGGAAGCGGTGGCCAAGGCGCATCCCGACATGTCGCTCGGCAGCTATCCGTTCTATGGCGCGGACGGCTACGGCTCGAACCTGGTGCTGAGGGCGCGCGACCCGGATCAGCTGGCGGTGGTGGTTGTCGAACTGATCGCGGCCCTGACCGAGGCCGGAATCTCCAGCGTCCGCGAGGTCGAAGGCGTCTGACGGACGGGTAGCGATCAGGCGTCGGCCAGGTTCTCGACCCGCGTCAGCCAATAGTCGGCATCGTAGGTCGGGTCGCCCGTCAGATAGCGCCAGAGCTTGACCCGATTGACCATCTCCAGGCGGCCTGTGTCGTCCTCGAACCAGGGCTCAGGGGTCATCAGGATCTGCTCTACGCTGGGGGGCTGCGGGCCCTTCAGGTAGAAGATCGGACGCTGTGCGGACTGCGGCTCCAAGGTAGAGACGTCGAACTGGCGTACTTGTGAGACGCTGGGGTTGATGCGCACCTTGAACATCGTCCGCGTCGTTTCGCCCAAGTTCACCCCGCCGCCGTGCCAGATGCCGGAGTGGAGGAACAACAGCGTTCCGGCCTCGCAGACCATGTGCTGTTGACCCCGGATGTTCTGGTAACGGCCTAACGCCGCCTCGCTGACCTTGCGCAGGTGGGTGCCCGGGACAAATCGGGTGCCACCCATCGGCCGGGTAACCGCGTGGGGGTAGTACATAATTTGAATGTCGAAGGCTCGCCGCATATCGATGGTCGAGTCCTGGTGGGTGTGC
>JAYTWT010000179.1:0-15583 GCA_043743295.1 Alphaproteobacteria bacterium
GGAGAAAGCCTGGGCCGTCAAAGTGATGGACCGCACGGGTTTGATCCTGGAGATTTTCGCGCGCCGCGCCCGCACCCGCGAGGGTCGCCTACAGGTGGAACTGGCCAGGCTCAGCTATGAGCGTTCGCGCCTCGTGCGCACCTGGACCCACCTAGAGCGGCAACGTGGTGGGTTCGGGGTGATGGGTGGTCCCGGCGAAACCCAGATCGAGACCGATCGCCGCCTGATCGCCGACAAGATCCGCAAACTCAAAGAAGAGTTGGTCGAGGTGCGCCGCACCCGAACCCTGGCGCGGTCTGGGCGAAAACGCGTGCCGTTCCCGACCGTGGCCCTGGTCGGCTACACCAACGCGGGGAAGTCCACGCTGTTCAACCGCCTGACCCATGCTGATGTGGTCGCCGAGGACATGCTGTTCGCGACCCTTGACCCCACGTTGCGAACTTTGAAACTCCCCGATGGCCGACCCGCGATCCTGTCGGACACCGTGGGGTTCATCTCAGACCTCCCCCATGAGCTGGTTGAAGCGTTCCGAGCGACCCTGGATGAGGTGAAGGAGGCTGACGTCGTCCTCCACGTGCGCGATATCGCCAGTGAAGAGACGGACGCCCAAGCGCAGGATGTGCGGGCGGTGCTGACCAAGCTAGGCGTCGAGATCGAAGAGCGCCGCATCCTGGAGGTCTGGAACAAGGCTGATATGATGCCCGCCGAAGCCAGCGAGGACGTACGCGCCGACGCCCGCCGGGCGAAACCCGCCGCCGTGCTGGTGTCCGCCGTTACCGGTGAGGGGTGTGAAGCTCTGCTCAGCGCCATCGCCGCCCTTGTTGACGAAGCCCCGCCCATCGATGTGTACACGCCGGCCGGGGAGGGCGCGGCCATCGCCTGGCTCTACCGCAACGGTCGAGTGATTGAGCGCAACGACGGCAAGGATGGCTCCGTGCGGCTGGCCGTTAGCCTGTCGGCACAGGCGCTAGGCCAGTTCGAGCAAATGTTCCCGCAGGCGGAACTCCGCGCGCACTGATCGAAGTGGTCTCTACAGGCCTGCGGAGGACGCTTCCGTGGGATCGAAAGCGCATCATGCTGCCAGAGTCTGGCAGCATGATGTTGTATCGCTGGGCATCGATGCCGGTCGGACTTCGCCGACCCGTCGCGCGGAGAAACGCCTGTGAACGCCCATCGCCGCAATGTCCTGACCTGGAGCTCTGGAGCGGCCGCAATGCTCGCATTCGCTCGACAAGCCGGAGGTCAAACGCCCGCAGGGTACGAATTCGTCGACAAGGTGGTCATGCTGGCTGAACTCAAGGTGAAGCCGGGCCAGCTTGAGCCGTTTCTCGCGTACACGGTCCCGAATCTGGCCGTGAGCCGTGCAGCTGCAGGCAATCTCGCCTTCGACATCCTGATCGATGACGCGCAGGCGGAAACGGTTTTCTTCTACGAAGTCTGGGCGTCGCAAAGGGCGCAGCAGGACTACATGGCAGGGCGCATTCGCGCGGGCGACCTCACGAAGCTGCTCTCATTCTTGGTCGGCGCGCCCAAGTTCACACGCCTGCGCAGCGTCGCCGCTTAGAAACGTGCCTTCGCGCGCTCATCCGCCTTCGCGGCATTCCACAACACGTCCATTTCGGCGAGGTCAGACTGATCGGGCGTCTTGCCCCGCTCGGCCAGGTGGCGTTCCACGTACTGAAACCGCCGAACAAACTTGGCGTTGGTGTAGCGGATCGCATCCTCGGGATCGATGTCGAGCGTGCGGGCGAGATTGGCCATCACGAACAGGACGTCGCCCAACTCATGGCGGGCTTTGTCGAGGTCACCGGCCTCAATCTCAGCGACCAACTCACCTACTTCTTCGTGCAGCTTGGTCACTACGTCCTCGACGGTTGGCCAAACGAAGCCAACACTCGCTGCCCGCTTGGACAATTTCAACGCGCGCGTCAGGCCGGGCAGGCCCACCGGCACGTCGTCCAGCAGGCTCACTGTACCCGTCGCTTTGGCGGCCCGCTCCGCGGCCTTCAGGCTTTCCCAACCGTCCTTTTGCTCGGCTAGCGAACCATAGGTCTCGTCGGCGAAGACATGGGGATGGCGGCGGACCATCTTGTCGTTGATGGCACGGGCCACATCGTCGAAGCCGAACGCACCCTGCTCCTCGGCCATCCGCGCGTGGAACACCACCTGCAGCAACAGGTCGCCCAGTTCTTCCTTCAGGTCGGATAGACTGCCGCGCTCAACGGCATCGGCCACCTCATAGGCTTCTTCGACGGTGTAGGGCGCGATGGTCGCAAAGGTCTGCTCTTGATCCCAGGGACATCCGTCTTGCGCGTCACGCAGCCGCGCCATGATCGCCAGCAGCCGCGCCATCGGCGGCAAATCAGCGGATGGAGCAGGGCGGGTCATGATCGGGACTCAGCTGTGGCGGAACCCTATGATCAGATCGTGCCGCGCCGGGTGTTACAACCCGGATCGGTTAGATCAGCCCAGATCGAACAATCAACGCTGTGCCATCTCAGCGTCGCGCACCAGCCGCCGGGCAAACCGATCGAACGTCCACTCCGCGTCGGACCAGATCCAGCTGTTCGAGGCTTCGCGAATGTCCGTCTCATACCAACGGTAGGACAGGGGCTTCTCGGTCCCATCCGCGTTGACGATCTTGCCCTTGATCGCGGCACCGCCCACGCCAAAGCTCTCCATCGATAGGCCCGGCTTGTCGCTAAGCTGTTTGAAGGTCGGACGGTTCGGTTTGGCGTCGGTCAGGATCAACTCGATCCGCGCACCCTCGTGAGCATTGCTGCGCGCTAGGGTCTTTTCGACCGAGGCTTGGAGGTCGGCGGTCAACTCGCTCGCCTCGCGGGCACCGTAGGTTTTGTCGAATGTCTTCTGAAGCTCCGGTGCCACGCTCACCGTGACTGTAGCAGGTGCTGCGAGCGCGGTTGTGGCGCTGGCCAACAACAGGGCGGCGGAAAGGGCGATACGGCGCATTGGGAAACTCCCGGTACAGCGGAGAAGTACGGTGACATCTGGGGAGGCCGTTGTCGTCCCACAAGACCGTGACAGCTGCGGCTCAGCGCAGGCGGTAGGTGATCGTGGTCACAACCCGCACCCGCTTGAACACCTGCGAGGACTCGTCGCCGAAATCATCGCGGCCCAGGATTTCGAACGAGCCCTGCGTCGCCGAGGCGATCCCGCCCAGTGCTGACTGCGCGTCCTTGGCGAACTGCACCGCGCCGGTCCGCGCGCTGGCGGTTGCCTCGGCGATCATCTGCGGCCGCACCGTGTTGAGCTTGGTAAAGATGTAGGAGGGGCCGTTGTAGTCCTGCAGCACCACGCCCTGGCGGACCAGCGCGTCCAAGGACCGCGTCGTCGCCTGGACCCGATCCACGTTGGCCGTGCGGACGATCACCGTCTGCGCCACCCGATACCGCGCCCGCACCTCGCCGCCTTGATGCTCGCGCGCGAACTGATCGGTGACCTCGAACCGGCCCAGGTCGATCTCGGTCGCCGCATAGCCTTGCTGAGCCAGGTAGCGTCGCACCGACGCCAGATCGCCTGCGACATCGGCCTGCACCACGCTGAGGTCATCGCCTGCCGCCGCGAATTTTAACGCCAGCACGCCAAGATCAGCCTTCACTTGTCGTTCGGCCAGGCCCCGCACCGTGACGCTGCGATCACCTATTCGGGCGTTCTCAACGCCTCTACCGATCAGCGCTCCGCCAACTCCGACGCCTAGCGCTAGGATCGAAGCCGCAATGATCGGGAGGTATCTGGATGTTTCAGGCACGGAGAGGGGTCTCGGTCATCGGGTGATCATTCCAACCTATGCCCGCAAGTGTGTCGTTGCGAGGGCCGGGGAATGTAAGCGATAGCGCGGCGGTGGGATGGGGGCGGTGATCTATGGCATATTATGCGCCTAAGGAATATTATCGGAAATAAATAGGCTCAACGCGCGCGATGCGTATTTCCCCCTCAGGAGGTAAAATAACGATCCACTCGCCTATCAGGGGAATCCACTTTTTTTATCCAAAATTAGGCATATCAATGAGCGTGATAGAAGTTCTCAATCGTGGTTGGGGACGTAGTTAAGGCCTAGATGGACACGCACAGAAGCGCGGGCTCGAATAGTTTGTCATCAAAAAAGTGGGGTATCTCAATGCAACAATCTTCAAACGAGACGCGGACGTTTAAGTCCCGCGTTCTGGCGACAGTCACTAGTGTCGCGCTTGCTGCGGGTGCGGCTCTGGCGATTGCATCGTCGGCACAAGCTGGCGGGACAATCATTCTGGAAGGCAGTGACGCCATCGGATTCCATGCCGGATTCGGGGATGCTTCCGCCCAGGCATATACTGACCAGACGTTCTCAGCGCTTGGCGGATCTAGCGCGCTCACAGTTGCCGTCATCGGGAGCACAGCTTCGGGAAATGCCGTTGTTTCCAACACCCATGCTATTTCACTGTTCGCGGACTTTAGCACCGCAGGCTCGCTGAGCAACTTCGCCGCCATCTATATCCTTGGCGACAATGGTTGCTGCAACTCGGGCACAAATTATTTGGCTGGCCGTCAGACGGATATTACCAACTACCTCAATCTTGGCCGAACTGTCGAAATTGGTGACTATGACGGCAGTGCTACTTGGGACTTCCTAACCGGCGGCTCCGGTAATAGCGCCTTCGTTGCCGGAGTTGGTGGCGCGTTGGGGGGGCCGAGCTGTACCGACGGCGAAAGTGTCACCGCGGCTGGCCTCGCTAATGGCTTCACCCAGCCGGGCGTGCTTAGTTGCTGGACCCACCAAGCCTATTCGCAACCGTACTTCGCGGGCCTCGGTTTCACGCAGAGCTTCTTCGACGCCGATCCGGCGTTCGCGTCAGCCAATCCCGGCTATGGGTCGTTCTCCAGCCTGCTCTCGAACGGCAGCACCCAAACCGGTATCGATAACGGCGTTCCGGAACCGGCGACATGGGCGCTGATGATTGTCGGCTTTGGGTTCGCTGGCGGTATGATGCGTCGCTCGCGCCGCGAGCTGGCTAAAGCGGTCTGATTTACAGCCACAGAAAATAACACTTCGGACGCCGCCAGTTCTCGCTGGCGGCGTTTCCGATTCAATTGCGCGCGCCGCAAATGCAACCGAATTGGACACCTAGGGCGAAGATCGCGGCTATCATCTCAAGTATCTGTTTGGTCACCAGCCCGTGAGCGGATCCCGCGATCTTACAGATTGATGCTGCCCAGCACGATCTGAGTGAGCGTCTCGACAAAAAACGGCGGCTCCACGCCCCTTATTCGAGCCTCCAACCTTTGCGCGGTGTCGTCGGGCAGCACGGCCACAACCTGCCGCGCAATCTCTGGCCCGCGATCATAGACCTCGTCCACGTGGTGGACGACGATCGCGCTCTCGGTGACGCCCGCTGCGATCACCGCCTGGTGCACGCGGGCACCATACATCCCCTCCCCGCCGAACTGCGGCAGCGGGCCTGGGTGAATGTTCAGAACTCGCCCGGCATAGGCGTTCAAGGTGATCGGACCCAGGTGTCGCAGATATCCGGACAGGATGACCAATTCGACCCCGTGGTCCTGGAGCGCGTCGGCCAGCCGGGCGTCGGCACCCTGCGGGTCAGCGACGGTCGGTAAGAAGAGTGTTGGAACCCCGGCCTCTGCAGCCCACACGAGCGCGGTAGCGTCGCGCTTGTTGCTGACCATCAGCAAGGCTTCCGCCGCGAGAGTCGCGTCGTGGATCGCCTCACAGATCGCCCGCGCGCTGGACCCGTTTCCCGAACTTAAAAAACCTAGCTTAAGCGGCTTAGATATCACGGGAATTCCGCCGTCAGCTGGTGGGTGAAATTCATCCCGTCATAGGCCGGTTCCACTCCATCCGGGAGTTCCCTGAGCAGCGTCTGATAGTCCAGATCGATGTGCATGTTGGTCAGAATCGCGCGCTTTGGCTTGGCCCGGGCGATCCATTCCAGCGTACGGTCCAAGTGCGCATGAGTGGGATGCGGTGCCCGTCGCAAGGCGTCGACGATCCAGAAATCCAGGCCAGCCAAGGCCTCGAACGCCGCGTCGTCTAGCCCAACCACATCGCTGGAATAGGCCACCCCCCCACAGCGATAGCCCACAGACCGCACCCCGCCGTGATCCTGATCGAAGGTCACGACAGGGATGGCACCGGACGGGCCGTGCACTCGCCACGGCGTACCATGCGCCGGTATCGCGTGGGCGTCGCAGATCGCGGGATAGCCGCCTTCGCTCTTGAAGATGTAGCCGAACCGACGGTGCATCGTCTCTGTCGTCGCAGCGTCCATCCAACAGGGTAATCTCGCACGCTGGCGCAGCGCGAAGGCGCGCACATCGTCCAGGCCGTGCACTTGGTCGGCATGATCGTGGGTCAACAAGACAGCGTCGAGGCGGGTCACACCCGCCCGCGCAGTTTGGATCCGCAGCTCTGGCGACGCGTCGACCAACACAGTTGTCGGTGCGCCCTCCCCCAGTCTGCGCACCAGCATCGAACACCGCAGGCGGAAATTCCTCGGTTCTGTTGGATCGCAGTCGCCCCAGTTACCATCCGCCCGCGGCACGCCGCCGGAGGACCCGCAGCCTAGGATGGTGAATTCCAGGGTCCCGCTCATGGCCTGGGAACCCAAAAATCGTCAGTTACGCCCATGTGGAGGTTGATCGACTTGGCTACAGTTCTCCTCCTCCGTAGGGGGAGGGGGACCAGACGAAGGCTGGTGGAGGGGGCCTGCCGCGCCTGGGCGTTTGGCAGGAATGGCGCGCGCAAATGGGCGCCGTGCGACGGCAGCCCCCTCCACCCCGCTTCGCGCGGTTCCCCTCCCCCAACGGGTGAGGAGAGCGCTGTCGCATCGACGACGTGTAAACACCATTCGCTCATGGCCTGGGTATCCGGTCAAACAGCGCGAAGAAGGCGTCGGTTGTGCGTGCCTCCGCCTCTTCCAGCGACCATCCCCGCACCTCCGCTAACTTAGCCAGGACATGCGGCACATAGGCCGGCTCATTGCGGCGACCGCGGTAGGGTACTGGGGCCAGATACGGGCAATCCGTCTCGACGATGATCCGATCGGCCGGCATCTCGCGGATCACGGCGCGCACGTCCTCTGCGGCTTTGAACGTGGCAATCCCGGACACCGAGAACCACGCACCGAGGTCCGCGCACCGCTGCGCCAATTCGGCACCGGAGGTGTAGCAGTGCATCAGCAGCCGGAACGGCCCGTCGGCGTACTCCGTCTCGAGGATATCTCCCATCATCTCGTCTGCCTCGCGGGTATGGACCACCAGGGGCAGGCCCGCGGCGCGCGCCGCGACGATGTGGGCGCGGAACACCTGGGCCTGCACCTCGCGCGGGCTAAGGTCATAGTGGAAATCCAAACCGCACTCGCCGATCCCGACCACGCGAGGGTCAGCTGCGAGATCAATGAGGGTCCCAGCCGACAGCTCGGGGTCCTCCTTCGCCTCATGCGGATGCGTGCCGACCGTGCACCAGATGTCTGGCTGATCCGCCAGCGCGCGGCACGCCGCGAAGTTCGACACCCGGTCCGAGATGTTGACCATCAGGCCGACGCCCGCCGCGCGTGCGCGGTCAATCACGGCCTGTCGATCGTCATCGAACTGGTGCGCGTGCAGGTTCACATGGCTGTCGATGATCATCGCCGCGTCAGCTCCGCGCCGCTTGGCGCAGATCCGCCAAGGCGGTGTAGAAGGCGTCGGCACGGTCGAGGTTCAAGCCTTCCACCTCGCGCGGCAGGCGCTGCAACGTCTCCCAGGCCTGCGCCCAGCCGTCGGGCAGGTTGTCACCGCGACCGGCCTGCGCGATCGCAAACCTATGGACCTGTTCGGAGAGCCGTTCGAACAACAGCGCAAACCGCGCTGCGCCTTCCCCGCCCCGGAAACTCTCGGCCAACACCAGGGCGCGGGTGTCGTCGACGTTTGGCAGGCCCGCCAGCAGATCGCGCGCGGCGTCATCCAGCGTCAGCGCTGACGCCGCTGCGAGCACTAAGGCGCGGCCAGGCGCGCCGTCGGCCATCTGCGCCAACCGCATCGCCTCGTCGTAACCCACCCCCGCGCGGTCCCGCACAAAGGCGCTCGCCATCTCGATCCCCGGCGCTGGAAATGCCAGCCGCCGACAGCGCGAGCGAATGGTGGGCAGCAGTCGTCCCGACGCGTGCGACACCATCAGCAAGATGCCCCTTGGCGGCGGCTCTTCCAGGGTCTTCAGGATTGCGTTGGCGGCATTCGGATTGAGATCGTCCGCCGCATCGATGATCGCCACGCGATGCGGGGCATTGGCCGGCGACTTGGAGAAGAACTCCGACAGCTTCCGGGCCTCGTCCACTGGAATGATCCGCCGCGGCTTGCCGTCCGGGCCTTCGCGCTCGAGAACCAAGATATCCGGGTGGCTGCGCGCGGAGACCTGACGGCTAACAGGATGACTGGGGTCTGACCCCATCAGACCCGTAGAGAGGTCGTGCGGGGCACCCAGCAGTCGTCGGGCTGCCCGATAGGCGAAGGTGGCCTTACCGACGCCCTCGGGGCCCGTCAGCAGCCACGCATGATGCAAACGTCCCCGCGCGCGCGCGTCCTCGAAGGCCGCCTGTGCCGCGTCTTGTCCGTCCAGGTCGAACACGTCCCGGGGATGCGGGGTCTCGATGTCAGCCATCGTCGCGCTCGATGGCCGCCCACACGGCGTTCTCGACGACATCCATGCCCGCGTCTGCATCGATCAGCACGCATCGGTCGGGCTCCGCCGCCGCGATGGCCTGGAACGCCGACCGTAGCCGCTCATGAAACGCGGTGCCCTTGGATTCAAAGCGCATCTCAGCACCCGCTCGAGCCTCCGCTCTGGCCAAACCCACCTCCACGGGCAGGTCAAACACCAGCGTCAGGTCGGGCCGAACGTCCTCTAGGACATAGGTCTCCAGGGCCGCGATCAGGCCGGGATCCGTACCCCCTGCTGCACCCTGATAGGCCCGCGTAGAGTCGGCATAGCGGTCACAGATCACCCACGCGCCCCGCGCCAGAGCAGGCCGGATCACGCGCTCGATATGGTCCCGCCGCGCGGCGTACATCAGCAGGGTTTCCGTGATCGGGCTCCAGCGATCCGCGGCCCCACGCAGCACCAGATCGCGAATACTTTCTGCGCCTGTTGACCCGCCCGGCTCGCGGGTCAGGACCGTCTCGCGCCCCTGCGCCGTCAGCCGCGCAGCCAGCCGCTTGACCTGAGTGGACTTGCCAGCCCCCTCCCCGCCTTCGAACGTGATGAACCGACCGCGTGCCACGCCGCCAAATTGGGGAGTTCGCAGCGCTTGTCTAGAAGGTACGGACCACGCGTGCGTCCGCGAAGCCGATCTCAGCTACGCGATCACGTAAGGCATAGGCCCCCGCCTCGTCCGCCGGTGCCGCCATCACGACGCGATAAAGCGTCATTCCATCCCGCTCCAGCGGCTCGATGGTCGCCCGTCCAGCGACGGCAAGCTGGTTGACCGCCTGCCGCGCGTTTACTTCACTAGAGAAGGCTCCCGCCTGAACCCGCAGCGCGGACGAGACCAGCGAGGTCGTTGTCGTCAGCGGAGCAGGAGCGACAGCCGCGCCTATGGGGTTATTTGAGATCGCTGAGCCGGTGATGGGCGGCAAAACCTCTGAGGTTATCGCGACGGCGCTCGGCGCGGCCTTCAAGGCAGAGCCCGCAGCGAGGTCCAACACCGGATCGCTCCCTGTCACGGCAGCGGGCAAAGCGCGAACCGACATCGCCAACTGTGCCGGCATTCGCGTGGACAGGGGCTTGGCATTGGCATAGCGCACGCTCCCGTCGGACCCCAGCAAGGGTGCAGGGCCCACATAGCGCACGCGCACATTAGCCAGCCCCTGACGATCATACCCTAGCTGGCGCGCCGCCTCGCGGCTGAGATCAATGATCCTATCGCCGATGTACGGCCCACGGTCGTTTACTCGGACTACCAATGTGCGCCCGTTGTCCAGATTGGTCACCTCGACCAGAGACGGCAGCGGCAAGGTGGTGTGTGCTGCTGAGACCTGGGCCATGTCGAAGATCTCGCCATTGGCCGTGGCCTTCATGTGGAACTGTTCGCCGTACCAAGACGCCGTCCCGGTCTGATCATAGGCCGGCTGCTCGCGCGGCACGTACCAGATGCCGCCGACCTGATAGGGTTTGCCGACCTTGTACTCGCCCTGCCCCGCGCTCGATGCAGGCGCAGAGGGGCCCGTCGCCTGGCTAGGGTAGCGTGGGGTCATACTGGCGCAGGCCGCGAGTGATCCTCCCGCCAACAACACAACGGCCAGCCGCGCACTGCGCTCGAATGTCCAGGACATCGCCATCTCCGAGTCGAAACTCCAGGCAACATCGGCCTCGAAGCTTGCGACACGGTTAATCGAAGATTGCTGCCGACCCGGCTTGGAACCAGAGCCCCACCTCTGCTAGAGACCCCGCTCCGGAAGGGTGGCCGAGTGGTTTAAGGCAGCGGTCTTGAAAACCGCCGTGGGTGAAAGCCCACCGTGGGTTCGAATCCCACCTCTTCCGCCAAGCTTGTACCTGAGACCCAAGCCGCTTCGACCCGCGGCCCGAGCAGCCAGTCCCCACAGAGGCCGAGGCTAAGGTCACGATCAAAAATAGCTCCAGAACCTTCCCCAGCGGATCGTGCGAAACGCCATCGGTGGCACGCACTCCCGAGGCTTGGAGGTAGTGCGACACCCAGCATGTTCGATAGGGCTACTTCCAGTTCGGCGGCGACCTCATCGGCGGGAGACTCAAGGTGAAGTCTTGACCAATTCGCGGTGCCCTGAACGACCCAACACTCAGGTCCAGTTCGGCCTGGCTTGGCGCTGTTTCGAGCCGCCCACCCTATGACATCGTCACCCCTAATGCAGTCGCCCGCCACCGCGACGGTTTCGGAAAATGCCAGCATGAGCGTCCAGCACGGCTCGCTCGTCGCGGCTCGTGCCCGGGAGGCGAGCTCGGGTACTACAGGTTCAAGCAAGGCGGCGGTCTGCTCGGCTGGCGTTGCGATGACGGCCATATCCACGTCAAAGACCTCACCGCTCTCAACCGAGAGACGCCAGCCCGACCCCACACTCTCCGCCTTCGTCACGAGCGCTGACCAGTGAACAGTATGCCGATTGGCCATATGCCGCACCGGAGCGTTCATAGAAGGAACACCGACATACGCGTCGTTTCCTACGGCCGGCCACGGTGCCACCACGCCTTGCGCGATCCAGGCATTGACCTGGGCTTGAAAGCCTTGATCGCGCACCGTAAAATACTGCGCGCCGTGATCGAAGTGTGCCTCGCCGCCGGACGTTTGCAAACGCCGCGTCGACATCCGACCGCCTGGCCCGCGCCCTTTGTCCAGCAGGATCACCTCATGACCGCGCTGCACCAACCCCTCGGCACAGGAAAGCCCGGCCATGCCCGCCCCAACGATTCCAATCCGCATTTCACACCCACTCACTAAGCATCAAGCCGTCTCGAGAACTCTCGGCCTGCACCACCACAATCGATTTGAACGGACTAAATTTTCCCTCGAAAGGCTCATCCTCGGCAACACATCGACCAATGGAATTGTTACCGGTGCATCTAAGGCTGATCGATCTGATCGAGGAACCCTTCAGCCTCCTGCAAAATCGAATCCCTGCGGTCCTGCGACCATCCTGCAAGGGTCCGATAGGGCATAGCGAGCCGAGGGTTTCGGGACAGTCGGTGTTCGTTGCGAATGAGAAATGCCCAGTAGAGGTAGTTGAAAGGGCAGGCTCCCGGTCCGGACTTCTGCTTCACATCGTATTCGCACCCCGAGCAGAAGTCTGACATGCGGTTGATATAGGCACCGGAGGCAGCGTAGGGCTTGGACGCCATCTGCCCTCCGTCGGCGAAGACCGCCATGCCCAGAGTGTTCGGCATCTCAACCCACTCGAAGGCGTCGGCATAGACCGCGAGATACCAGCGCTCAATCTCGTGCGGCGCGATACCGGCCAAGAGCGCAAAGTTTCCAGTGACCATCAGGCGCTGTATGTGATGCGAGTAGGCATAGCGTTTCGTATTGTCGATCACCTCGTGCAGGCAGCGCATCTTCGTATCGCCAGACCAATAGAAACTCGGCAGACGGCGGCTCACCTCCAACGCATTCGAATTGGCGTACCCCGGCATGAGCGTCCAGTAGACGCCTCGGACATACTCCCTCCAGCCGAGGATCTGCCGCACGAAGCCCTCGACCGCGTTCAGCGGGGCCGTTCCGCCGCGCCAGGCCGCTTCCGCAGCCGCACAAATTTCTCTTGGGGAAATCAATCCGAGGTTCAGCGCGGGTGCGAGCAACGCGTGGAACAGCAGGGGCTCGCCACGTTTCATTGCATCCTGGTAGTCGCCAAAATGGGGCAAGGCGTGAGCGATGAAGTCTTGTAAGGCAGAAAGTGCGTCCTCGCGGGTCACCGGCCAACCAAACTCATCTAACGATCCGAAGTGATCACTAAAGCGTTGCTCGATCAGCCTGATGACCTCACGCGTCATAGCATCTGGGGTAAAGCGTAGGCGAGAAGGCGGAGAGATGCCGCTCGGCAAGGCCTTACGATTGTCGTGGTCATAGTTCCACTCGCCGCCAGCCGGCAGTCGACCCTCCATAAGGACCGCATGCTCACGCCGCATCTCCCGATAGAAGTGCTCCATACGCCAAGTGCGTCGCCCATCCGCCCAAGCTGCAAATCGGCTCCGGCTCGCAAAGAACCGTCCATCAGCGCGTATCTCGATCGGACACAGCAGCAACGGCCCCCAGCTCTCGAGTATTTTCTGAACGCGCCACTCGCTCGCCTCGGTCACCACGACACGTTCAGGACTGTGTCTTTCGACGGCGCGCAGAACTTCGTCGGTCAGAGTTCCGCCATTGCATTCAGCGTCCAGCTCAACATAATCGACCGCTAGACCCCGCGCTCGCAGCGCTGCTGCGAAGTGGCGCATAGCCGATAGCACCAGCACCATCTTCTGCTTGTGGTGCGATATGTCAGAGAAGTCTTCGACCACCTCCATCATAAGGATCGCGTCACGACCCGGGTCCAGGTCGTCCAGCGACGATATTTCAGATGTAAGTTGGTCTCTTAAGATGACCCTTAAGACGCTCATTTCGAATTGCCTTGCCGTACAAATGCCGGGGCCGAGTCGCGGCAGCGGTCGGAGCAATACTTGACGTTATCCCAGTCGCGCGCCCACTTCTTGCGCCACGTGAATGGACGGCTGCACAGGGCGCAGAGCTTGGTTGGCAAGTCGCCTTTCTGACGCATCTTAGGCATGACGTCCGCCTCGCTTGCCTGCGCAACACGGCCTGTCACCACGCCCCGTCATGCCCTGTTAGACGCTACACTTGGCCCGTTCAGCCAAGGCGCAACCATAGACCTCACATCGACGCGGGCCGTGAGCCGCGCAGCAAGCAGTGCGGTGCCGCTGATCTTGCGCTGAACGAACAGAATATCGGCAGGCGGTACATGCCAGCTTGCCTTGTCTGCCGCGACTTCCATTCCCTCCTCGCGCAGCGTGGCGACAAAGCGTCGATCACCGAAATCGAAGGGCCCTGGACGATTGAGCTCGCCAAGGACCACGTCGATCATTCGATCAATGCGTACGCCATGGCGGGCGACTGCGGGTTCGCTGAGAAACCCGGCCGCAACCGCGCTCTCGCGCACGGCTTTTAGGTCGCCGGCCAAACAGGACGCTAGCAAGCGCCGATAGCCCTCAATCACAGTGACATCGACTGATCGCGCCGCACCGAAATCGAGCAGAACGAGCCTGCCTGTGGAGGGCTGAACGCGAAAATTCGCGAAATTCGGATCGGTCTGCATCACTCCAAATTCAAAGAGTTCGCGCAGCACCAGATGGATGAGCGTCTGCATTGCCGCGTCACGCGTGGCTTGTGGCGCGGTTGCGAGCGTCTCGATCGGCTTGCCCGCGAGAAACGACATCGCCAGAACGCGGTCCGTGGTGAACGCCTGTTCAAGGGTTGGTACGACGACACCAGGGGTATCTGCCAGCAGCCTGCCGAACAGCGTCATTTGTATGCCTTCACGCTGATAATCGGCTTCCTCTGCCAGCTGCCTCTTGGCCTCGGCCATCAACGGCGCGACATCAAGCTCGCGCGGCAGCAGTCCCGAAATACGCAGCAGCGTCGCAACATTGTCGACATCGGCGTCGATGCTTTCGCGGACCCCAGGATACTGCACCTTGATCGCCAATTCGCGCCCGTCGTGGGTGATCGCGCGGTGAACTTGCCCTATCGACGCGGCAGCGATAGGTCGATGATCAAAGTGCCGGAGGCGGGTTCGCCAGCCCCTGCCCCATTGGCTGGCCAGCACCTGCTCCAGCTGTGCCGGCGGCATGTGCTGAGCGTTGTCGCGCAGGCGGGCCATGATGTCGCTAAGCTCAGGCGGCAGCATATCGCCTGCATCCATCGAGATCATCTGGCCGAGCTTCATCGCCGCGCCGCGCAGGTGCGCCAATCGATCCGCGACCTTTCCGACATTGCCTGGCGTGAGCAACATATCGCGCAGTCGGGGTCGCTCTCCGTCGGCCAGTCGTCGCGCACCTTCGATGATCATTCCGCTGGCTAGGCCACCGGCAAGGCGCCCGAACTGGCCGAAGCGCGCGAGGCGCCCGCTTGGAACCTGTCGCCCAGGCGACCCAATGTCTTCATCGCTCATGGTGTCACCAACCCTGGCTTCCAGGTACGCCCTTGAATGGACCCGCCAGCTTGCTGGTAATCCAGCCGCCGTAGAAGCTGCCGGGTTGTGCCGTCACCATTTCGTCGTCGACGCTGCAGCGATCAAATGGCTCTGCATAAAAGGCAACATGACCGCGTAGCGGCGCAAATTGCGGGCTCGGGTCCGGATAGCTCCAAGCCGCGCGCGGCAGCACGATGTCACCGATCACGACATCCCAATATACCGCCGCACCCTTCCATTCACAGAACGAGCTACCGTTGGCGCGCCGCAGCACGCCGAGTGCGATATCGTCTGGCGGGATGTAGTAGCTGGGCGGATGGCTCGTTTCGAGCGTCCGGATGCTCAGGCGCGTATCGGCGAGGATGACCCCGGCATGCTCGATAACGATGTGCGCGCCGCTGGGCTGGGCGACCGCAGGGCGCGGATAGGCCCAAACGCTTTCTTGCTCCGAGGTGGCGGGATCAGGCTGCGGTCTCATCATGACCTCGCACCGGTCGCGCCTCTAACCGGAACAAACGCAGCAGTAGCATTGCGCGGCAGCGGGCCGGGTGATCGACGTCGTGCCGTAGACTCGAATTACACATCGGTGGGATATGGGGTGCAGATCGCAAATGTCACCCCGTCGATGTCACGGCAAGGTCGTATCTAGCCGCCGCTGTTTGATTATATCAGAAGCGCCGCGCTCCCGTTGAAAGACGTCAAGTTGCGCTCACCCCAGGGTAACAGGCGGCGGCGGTGAGCGGGATATGAAAAACGCGCACGATGATGTCCAGGTCGAACTGCGCCGTCGCGATAACCGTATGGCCGCAGCCCGCGTCTGACGCTACGAATGTGGCGCCCACATTCGGTCCCTGGTACCGCTGCGCGGCCAATGATCGGG
>JAYTWT010000180.1:0-7820 GCA_043743295.1 Alphaproteobacteria bacterium
TGAAGACCGCCAAAGACATCCTCTTCGTCGGCAATGTCGGTGAGGAAGGTCCCGGCGACCTGCGCGGCATCCGCTACCTATTCGGCAAGAGCAAGTACAAGGACCGCATCGCCGCCTTCTTTTCGATGGACGGCACGACCGCTGCGGTGATCACCAGCCGGGCCGTGGGCTCGCGCCGATATCGGGTCACCTTCAACGGACCCGGCGGGCATTCCTACGGCGCATTTGGTCTAGTCAATCCGATGGCGGCCATGGCGGCGACGGTTGTCGATATGAACAAGATCGTGCCCCCGACGTCGCCGAAGACCACCTACATGACCAGCGTAGTCGGCGGCGGTACCTCGGTGAACTCCATCCCAGACGCGATCTGGCTGGAGGTCGACATGCGCTCAGAGGGCGCGGAGGAACTGGCAAAGATCGACCAGCAGTTTCTGCAGATCGTGAACGGTGCGGTTGCCCAGGAAAACGCGGCGCGCTCGACCCGTGCCGGATCGATCAGCGCCGAGGTCAAGTTGATTGGTGATCGGCCCACCGGCCGCACCGATCCGAATGCGCAGATCATCCAGATCACCTCTGCGGCGATCCGCGCGGTCGGCTTCACGCCCCTCAGCAACGCCAGTTCCACCGACTCGAACATACCGATCAGCCTGGGCATCCCCGCCGTGACTATCGGATCGGGCGGCGGTGGCGGGCGCGCCCATGCCCTGGACGAATGGATCGACGTGGCCAAGCCGGTTAGCCTCAAAGGCATGATGGTGGGCCTGACCGCCCTGCTTGCGATGGCCGACAATTGAAGCGCCAAGTCGCCGTGATCGGCGGCGGACCAGCCGGACTGTTCGCGGCTGAGATCCTGGCCGCGGCGGGCGTTCGCGTCACACTTTATGAGCGCATGCCCTCGGTGGGTCGAAAGTTCCTGATGGCCGGGCGTGGGGGCCTGAACCTGACGCACAGCGAGCCGCTGGACCGGTTCCGGGAACGATACGCCGAGGCGATGCCGGACCTTGCGCCGCATATCGACACCTTCCCCCCTGACGCGTTGCGCGCCTGGGCCGAAGGGCTGGGTCAGCAGACCTTCGTGGGGTCGTCTGGTCGCGTGTTCCCCGTCGCGCTGAAGGCCTCGCCGCTGTTGCGGGCCTGGCTGGCGCGGCTGACGGCGCAGGGCGTGACGATCCGAACACGTTCGACGTGGCGAGGCTGGACGCCAGACGGCACCCTGGCGTTCGAAACGCCGTCTGGGCCTCAGCATGACCATACGGACGCCACGATCCTGGCGTTGGGCGGCGCCAGTTGGCCCAGACTGGGCGCGGACGGAACCTGGGCTGGGCCGTTGCAGGATGCAGGCGTCGAGATCGCTGCGTTCAAGCCCGCCAACATGGGCTTCCACATCGGTTGGAGCCCGGTGATGAAGGATTTCGCGGGCCAACCTTTGAAAGGCATCCGCATCCGCTTCCAGGACCAACTCGTCCACGGCGAAGCCACGGTGACCCGGCAGGGTCTGGAGGGCGGCGCGATCTATGCCTTGTCGGGGCCACTTCGCGAGAAGGTGATGGCGCACGGGCAGGCCACTATCGAACTCGACCTGCGACCCCATGAAACCCCGGAGGCCCTTGCGCAGCGATTGTCCGCAGGGCGCGCTGGCGACACGCTGTCCAACCGCCTACGCCGTGCGCTGCGCCTCTCCCCGTTGGAGATCAATCTGCTTCGTGAGGCCCACGGCAAGGCTCTGGCGACGGACCCCGCCCGGTTGGCTGGAGCGATCAAGCGGGTGCCGCTGCGGCTGGTCGGCATGCAGCCCATCGCCCGCGCCATCTCGTCGGCTGGCGGCGTTCGGATGGATCAGATGAATGCAAACCTGATGCTAACGGCAAAGCCGGGCGTGTTCGTCGCCGGCGAAATGATGGACTGGGAAGCCCCGACCGGCGGCTATCTGCTGCAAGCCTGCTTCGCGACCGGACGCGCTGCGGCTCTGGGCGTTATCAGTTGGCTGACGACGGTGGCTTCCGATGCCATCTCAGCCCATTCGAAATAGCCCCATACACAGCTTTCGTCATCGCCGGGCCCTTGTCCCGGCGACCCAGATGCGCGGGTCACTCAAGGCGCGCTGGGCACACGCCACGGGCAGACTCGAAAACGCGGTGCTTCTGGGTGGCCGGGACAAGAGCCCGGCCATGACGATCAATTGGGGAGTGCCCGAACCCTAACCCCTACTCCGCTGCCGCCGCGATCCGAGCCATAGCGGGCCAAGGATCGACGGTCACCCGGCGCATGTGACGACGCTGACCCGGATAGTCGTTGAGCGCGAAATGCCACACTGAGCGGTTGTCCCAGAAGGCCACTGAGCCCTTGGCCCAACTGAACCGGCAGGTGAAAGCCTCGTAGCGGCAATGCTGGAATAGATAGTCCAGTAATGCTTTGGATTCGCTAGGTTTCCAACCGTCGATGCGCAGGGTGAAGGCGGGGTTGACGTACAGCGCCTTGCGCCCGGTCTCAGGGTGAACCAGCACCATCGGGTGGATATATTCGCCCACATACCCGTCAGCCTCCGCCACGGCCATCCCGGCGCGCGGTTTGGCGGACGCACCACCTGCTGAATACTCCTTGGACGCCGAATGCACCGCGCTCAATGTCCCCAGCGTCGCCTTCAGCCCCTCCGAAAGCGCGTCATAAGCCGCCGCCTGGCTGGCGAACAGGGTGTCGCCACCGAACTCCGGGATCTCCAGCGCATAGAGGATCGAGCCAATTGCCGGGGTTTCAAGGAAGCTCATGTCGGAGTGCCAACCGCCGCCGAAATTGATCTTGTCGGAGGGTTCCTTGACGATCTCCATGACCTCGGGCTGACCCGCCATGCCCGTCACGTACGGATGGATGTTCAACGGTCCGAACCTTGCGCCAAAAGCCACCTGTTGTGCCGGTGTGAGGTTCTGGTCGCGGAAGAAGATCACCTGATGCTGGTTCAGGGCCTGCCGGATGGCCGCGATGGTGTCGTCTGACTGCGGCTTCGCAAGGTCCACGCCCGAGAGCTCTACGCCAAGGGCACCGGCCACGCGGCGGATTTTCAGGGTCTCAGTCATCTGGGGTCCTCCCGTTTGGGGTGTTATACGTCAGGAAGGAGGCCGTGCGAAATGACCAAGCCTGTTCCTATGTTTGACGCCAAGCGCCATGCGGACGAGATCCTCGCGCAAGGCTTCACCGTGATCCCGGACTTCATGAGCCTGGAGACGCTGAGCGCCGTCCGCGATGGCCTGTCTCCCTTTCAGAACAGCCACCACGGCCGCAACGATTTCGAAGGTTTCAAGACCGAGCGGGTCTACACTCTGGTGGCGCGGGCCAAGGTGTTCGAGGACTTGGTTGAGGAGCCGCGCGTGCTGGCGATCCTGGATCGGATGCTTCAGCCGGGCTATCTGCTGACCGCCAGCCAATCGATCCAGATCAACCCCGGCGAGACGGCCCAGGACCTGCACACCGACGACGGCTTCTACAAACTGCCCCGCCCGCGCCCGGCGATCAGCTACACCCTGATCGCGGCGGTGGACGATTTCACGGCACCGAACGGCTGCACCGAAGTCGTTCCAGGTAGCCATTTGTGGGGAAACCAGGGTGCCGAAGGCCGCCCGAACGATCTGGACGAGATCGCCGGCATGTTGGTCCCGATGGAAGTTCCCGCCGGTGCTTGCTTCATCATGGCCGGAACCCTGATCCATCGCGGCGGCGCCAACCGGACCGATCGTTCCCGTCTGGCCTTCACCAATCAGTATTGCGAACCCTGGGCCCGACCGCAGGAGAACTTCTTTCTGGGTATTCCTCGTGAGCAGGTGCGAGCGATGTCGCCGCGCATCCAGAAGCTGCTGGGCTACGATATCTGGCCAGCCTTCATGGGCATGGTGACGGGTTCGCACCCTGCCAAGGCGCTGGAGCCGGACTGGGTGCCGCCGGTGGTTGCGCAGCGAGGCGGGACCTAACCTGCCCCCTACCCCAAGTTCCGCGCGAACAGGGCGAACAGCCGTTCCCAATGCCGCTCGGCTGCGGGCTTGTCGTAGACCGCCCCACGTTGAGGAAAAGCGAAACCGTGGTGGACGCCCATGTAGAGCTCGACCTCGGCGTTGACGCCCTCAGCCTTCAGCGAAGCATCAAGGGCCTGGACCATCTCCAGCGGGGCCCAGGTGTCGTGCTCAGCGCAGGCGAAATAGAGCTCCGCCTTGGCTTTCTGTGCGGCAAGGTGGGGACTATCCGCCGCATCGGTGACCAGCTGGACCCCATAGAGCGAGGCCGCGCACTTGATACGCTCTGGATGCCGGGCGGCAACGTTGATGGCGTACTGGCCACTCATGCAATAGCCGATGGTGCCCGCCGGCCCCGGGCTGGCGGCCGTGTCGCGGGCGGCGAAGGCCAGCATGGCGTCAGCGTCGTCCATGATCAATGGAATGGTGATCGAACCCATGAAGTCGAACATCCGTGCCCGCGCCTCGGCCTCCGGCAAAGGCGGCAGGTCTTTCATCTCCATAACGCCGCGCCGGTAATAGAGGTTGGGCAGCATCACATAGTAGCCAACGGATGCGATCCGCCGGGCCATGTCGCGAAGTTCCTCACGGATCGCCGGGGCGTCCATGAAGAACAGGATGATCGGATGCGGCCCACCCCGCTCGGGGTGGACGATGAAGGTGGTGCTCGCCCCGTCCTTGGTAGCGATTTCGACGGTGTGTTCAGTCATGCGCCCACCAGCTCCGACGGCTCCAACCCCAGTTCCTTCAGCAGCGGCTCAGCATAGTCGATGCGCCCGGTCATGGTCTTCGGATCGCCGATGGCCAGCTGGTACACCGCCTCTGCGATATACTTGATCGGTTGGACGCGGTCCTTGGTCTGTTCGTTGATTAGGCCGTGCACCGCAACCCCGGGGGTGTCGACCAGACCGGGTGAAACCACGTTCACGGCGACGCCATCATCATAGACCTCGGACGCCAGTCCGGTCGTCAAGCGCTCGAGCGCGGCCTTGCACATGCCGTAGACGGTGCCGCCACTGCGACGGATGTAGGGCTGTTTCGGATGGATACCCGCGCCCGACGAGATGTTGATGATCGCGCCCGACTTCTTCTCGCGCATGGCCGGCAGGACCAGTTGCGACAGGTGCATGGGAGCCCAAACCTGGACCTCCATCATCAGATCGAAGCGCTTCTTCGGGAAGGTCTCGACGGGGATGAAGAATGTGACGGCGGCGTCGTTCACCAGAATGTCGATGTCGCCATAGACGGCGACCGCCTCGGCCACTAGGCGCTCGCGATCCGCCTCGCTGGATAGGTCGGCCTTGATGGCCGTGGCCTGGCCGCCCGCCTTGCGGATGCGCTCGACGGTCGCGGTCAGCGTGCCGGTAAGCTTGGATTCGCCATCGACCGCCGTGCGTGCGGAAACCACCACCTTGGCACCCTCCATCGCCAGCCGCACGGCGATGGCCTCGCCGATACCGCGACTTGCGCCGGTGACCAGGGCCACCTTGCCACGCAGCGTTCCATTTGGATTGATTGCCACCATCGTCAAGCTCCCATACCGTTTCTTCTGGTTGAGCTTAGGCTGACCGGTCGGGAGCGGCGGCGCAAGGGGACTTAGGCGGCGTTCTGCAATTCCTGTTTCACGCGCTCCGCCAAAGTCTTGATGTCGATTGGCTTTGGCAGGAACGAGACGTTGGTCTCGCCTTCCAGAAGGTCAGAAAACTCGCTCTCGGCATAGCCTGAGATGAACATGACCGGCGCACCGCCCAGATAGATGCGGGCCTGTTTCAACAGTTCCGGTCCCTGCATACCCGGCATGACCACATCGGAGATCATCAGGTCGATCTTGCCGGCGTTCTGTTCGGCAATCTCCAGAGCCTCTTCGCCGCTGGCAGCCTCAATCACCTCATAGCCGCGGGCGCGCAGCAGCTTGGCGGCGACGCCGCGAACGGCGTCCTCATCCTCGACGAACAGGATGCGGCCTGCACCGGAAAGGTCGCGGGCAGCCGGGCGCTTTGGCTGCACCGGTGCCGCCGCAGGCGCGGCATGGGCCGGCGCGACATGGACTGGTAGGAAGATGCGAAATGCCGCGCCTTCGCCCGGCTTGGACGCTACCGCGATCCAACCGTCGGACTGTTTGACGATTCCGTAGACAGTGGCCAAGCCCAGGCCCGTCCCCTCGCCCACCGCCTTGGTGGTGAAGAACGGTTCGAAAATCTTGTCCATCACACCGGGCGCGATGCCTGGGCCGTCGTCCGACACCTCGATGAGCGCCTGATCGCCTTGGGCGGTGGGATAGCCTTGGGCGCGGGCGTCTTCCTGGATGACACGGGCGGTGCGGATGCGAATGACACCGCCCCCATGCGAGCGGATGGCGTCGCGGGCGTTGACTACCAAGTTCATCACTGCCGTGTCCAGCTGACTGCGGTCAGCGCGAACGTGCGGCAGGTTGCGGCCATAGTCGGTGACCAGCTTGATGTCCTCGTACAGCAGCCGCCGAAGCAGAACTTCGGACTCCGAAACCATCTCTCCGACGTCGAGGATTTCGCGCTGAACGGTCTGCTTTCGCGAGAAGGCCAACAGTTTGCGCACCAGATCGGCGGCGCGCATGGATGTCTGTTTGATCTCGTTCAAGCCCTCATAGGAGGGATCGCCCACAGGATGGCGTGGGGCCAGCACATCCAACTGCATCAGGATGGCCATCAGGAGGTTGTTGAAGTCGTGCGCAACACCGCCGGCCAGCTGGCCGATCGCCTGCATCTTCTGGCTTTGGGAGAGCTGCAGTTCGATCTGCTTCTGCTCAGAGACATCCACCAGATAAGCGACCCAACGGTTGCCGGTCTGCGACAAGTAAAGATGCGCAATCCGGGCCGGATCGTGGGCCAGCCGTACTTCCAGCGGTGCCTGACCATGTCGGGCTTCAGCCACCCGTAGCGAAGCCTCAAGGCGGCTGGTGGGTTCAATCAGGTCGCCAAAGATCTGGCCAGCCTCCCCGCCGCTGGCCAGGGCTGCCAGAGCGGGATTGGCCTCCAGGATGCGGGCCTCAAACGGATTGTCGCCATCCAGCAGAGCGGCACCGAACGGCGAGGCGGCAGCAAAAGCGTCCAGCACCTTGGGCGGCGGGGCTTTGGCCCCCACGACGGCGTTCAATACATCCATCGCCGCCGAGGGCAGTGTTAGGGGCCCACCACGACCAGCCAGCCGCACCAGGAACCGACGTGGTCCGACCGGCGAGATCAGTGCCTCGCGCTCCTGCCCACCGGCCTTGATGTGGGCACGGCCGAGTTCGCCCCGACGCGCGGTGGCCAAGGCCCCGAACAAGCTAGACGCCGCAGCCCCGCTTTTGGGCAGCCTGACGGCCAAACCCATAGCCGCCGTCCAAGCGGGATTGACCGACATCAGCCGCCCGTCCGGCGCAGCGACCGCCGCTGGCTCGTCCAGCGCCGCCAGGAACGCCTCAGTTCCCGCTTCGCTTTCGGCGGGCTCTTCCACCGGACCGCGCAGAACGAAGATACCCAGGCAGCATACGCCGGCGAGGCCGACGATGAGCAACACGAACGCCAAGGTGTCGGGCCGACCGTTCAAGGCCGGCGCGAACGCAAATCCCACAGCAAGCAGGAAAAAGAACACGGCAAGCGCGACCAACGGATCGACCTTGCGCGCTTTGGGCGAGGGCTCAGCCATGGCGGTCGACGGGACCTTTAGCGAATCGGTGGCACTCATTGTCTCACAAGGAAGCTTTGCTAGCGAAAATCAGTTGGATAGCGATCTGGCGGAGGGGCGCCGTTCACGGGCGGCGTTGAGGATGAAGCCGATGATCTTGGCCACCGCCTCATAGTG
>JAYTWT010000181.1:0-10059 GCA_043743295.1 Alphaproteobacteria bacterium
TGCGCGCTGGGGCGGCGGGGTCGGCGGCCTCTCAAATGAGGATCAGCAGCGTCTATGGCGCAACATCACCGCGTCGGTCCTGTTGGTGCGCGGTGCGGAGTCCTGGGCATCAGACCCCGCCGTCGACGGTCGCATGGCGCATTTCCAGAACGCGCGTCTGGTGAACTTCGAGGGGGCTGGCCACTGGGTCCACCATGACAAACTCGACGCCTTCATGCAGGAAACCGAGGCGTTTCTGGGGGAGTGACCGCGCCTCAATAGCTCTTCGGCAGTCCCAGGACCCGTTCGGCTAGGTAGTTGAAGATCATCTCGCGGCTGACCGGGGCGATGCGCGCGATCATGGATTCGCGGAAGTAGCGCTCGACGTCGTATGCCTTGGCATAGCCCATACCGCCGTGGGTGAGGATCGCCGTCTCACAGGCCTTGAAGCCCGCTTCCCCGCCCAGGTATTTGGCCGCATTGGCCTCCGCCCCGCAGTCGCGTCCCGCATCGTGCAATGCAGCGGCTTTGAAGGCCATCAGATTGGCCGCTTCTAGCTCGGCCCAGCACATGGCCAGAGGGTGGGCTACCCCTTGGTTCTGACCAATCGGACGACCGAACACCACGCGCTCGCGCGCATAGCCTGCCGCCCGCTTGAGCGCCGCACGGCCCAACCCCACAGCCTCCGCGCCGATGAGCACCCGTTCAGGGTTCAAACCCTCCAGCAGATAGTAGAACCCTCGGCCCTCCTCGCCGACCAGGGCATCAGCCGGCACGTGCAGGTCATCGATGAAGACGGCATTAGATTCAATAGCTTTACGCCCCATCTTCGGGATCGGGCTGGCGTGCATCCGCTCTCGGTCGAAGTCCACATAGAAGAGGCTGATGCCGTCGGTCGGCTTCTTGACCTCGGTCTTGGGCGTCGTCCGCGCCACGATCAGCATCTTGGTCGCGCGCTGGGCCATCGTTGTCCACATCTTGCGGCCCGAGATTACGTAACCGCCGTTGGTGCGAACCGCGCGGGTGGTCAGGCTAGTCGTGTCAAGGCCTGCGTCCGGCTCCGTGACACCGAAGCACATCCGGTCCTCGCCTGAGATCAGCCGGGGGATCAGCCGCTGTTTCTGTTCCTCGGTGCCGAACTTCGCCAGCGGCATGGGTCCGAAGATATTGAGGTGTAGCGCGCTAGCCCCGGAGAATCCGGCACCGCTCTCGGCAACAGCCTGCATGGCGATGGCAGCCTCGGTCAGACCCAGACCCGACCCACCCAGTTCGACCGGCATAGCCGCGCCCAGCCAGCCCGCCTGCGCCATCGCGGTGACAAACGATTCAGGAAAATCGCCGGTCTCATCCGTGCGCCGCCAGTACTCGGCGTCGAAGCGTTCGCACAGCTTCAGAACACCATCGCGGATCGCCTGCTGCTCCTCGGTGAACCAGAAGCCGTTCATATGGTTTCCTCAGGTTGGCGGCGGTGTGGATCGAACCGGCCCGCATAGGCTCCCGCATCGTGCCCCAGCACATAAGCTACGGCCATCCGGGCGACCATCGGTGCCAAGAGCCATCCATTGCGCCGCGCGCCGACGGCCAGAAGGGTACCCGGTTCCCGGCTCCAACCGACGAGCGGGAGGCCGTCTTGCGTCGCGGCTCGCACACCGGTCGAGGCTTCGGTGGGCTGACCCGAGAGCCCCGGAAACAGCACCAGGCCTGCCGCCAGCAAGGACTGGACGACCGCCGGATCGACCACATCATCGCACCGCCCGGGCTCCATGCTGGCTCCGAATGCCATGCCAAGGCCGGGCGACGCATAAACCCCCTCCCCGCGCACGACCGCACCGGTCGACGGCGCGGCGACGCGGACGATGTGGCCCTTGATCGGAGAGAGTTGGTCCAACTCCGGCACAAGGTCGCGCAGATCGGTTGCGGCCCCGGTCGCCACCAAAAGGATATCGGCGTTGCCCTTGCCGTTCACCCGCCACGGTCGGAAGGCGACCCCTGCCGCCTCGGCCTCGTGGCGGAGGGATTCCAGGGCGCTCGGCGCATCGACGCGCCAATCTTCCCGGGTCAGCAGCGCGCGCGGCCAAATTTCGGACAGTCCGGGAGCCAGGGACCGAGCGGTGACGCCGCCGATTTCATTAGGTCGCAGTCCCAGGCCGCTTAAGTCTCGCGCCACCCCCTCGAGCCAGCCATCCCCGCCGACTACCAGCGCGCCCGTCCGGTCAAGATCAAGTCCCGCGCGCCGCGATAAGCCCGGCCAAAGGTCGCGGGCAGCCATCAACAGGTCTAAGTGCCCACCCGCCGAAGGCTCTAGAACCGTCTCGAACACCGGCGCGATCATCCCCGCCGCCACGCTGGACGCGTTCGCGCCGCCTGGATCGCAGACCGTGACCCGGCACCCCACGTCGGCCAGCGCCAGCGCGCAGGTCAGGCCCAGGACGCCGGCACCGGCGACCATCACTGTTGGACTGCGGTTCATCCCGCTAACGAGCCGTACTAGCCGCCCAAGTCAACGGCCTGCAAAGGCGATTGCCCGGATGAGCTTCGCCGCTTAGGTTTGCGCCCGGCAACCTTGCAAGCCACGTTTCGGTCGCGACGCATTTCGCAATCGCTAAGCAGGCTACGCCGCCTAGACGTTCCGAATTGTTCGAGGGGTCCACCGTTGATACGCGACTTTCTGGTCTGGCTGGCGACCAGCCTCGGTAGAGGCCCAGGCGAATACGATGCCTCTTGGAGCGACTTGCTGGCCAGCTCGCTTAATTTCTGGGGCCTGCTCGAGGGCACCCACGTCCTGACCCTGATGTTGTTCGCCGGGACGATTTTCATCGTCGACCTGCGCCTGCTAGGTCTCGCGTTCAAGCGCACCCCAGTGTCGGTGATCAGCGACCGCGTACTGCCCCTGACGATCTTCGGCATGGTCCTGATGATCGTCACTGGCGTAGCACTTTTCTATGCTAAGCCATTGCTATATTATCATAATATTTGGTTTCGAGTGAAGCTGATCTTCCTCGCCCTGGCGATGATCAATATCGCAGTCTTCCACTATCGTGTGCAGCGGAATATCGGCGAGTGGGACGGCGACGCAAGGCCTCCCACTAAGGCTCGCATCTCGGCTATGGTATCCATCGCGTCGTGGATCTTGGTAATCACCTTTGGGCGTTTCATCGCCTATGATTGGTATAATTGCGGCAAGGCCCTGCCGGATTGGATCAATACGGTTCAGGAGTGCAAGAGCTCTGAGACCGGTGCCTATGACCTGACCGGGAAACCCCTATGACCCTGGCCCCGCAGGATCTATTTCCGCAGCTGGCGGCCTGGATCGCGACCTTGGACGACGTCTTTCCGGGCGCGCAGGTCAAACCCTATTTTGCACAGTGGGAGGTTGGACACCTGCTGTCCCTCGCCGTGCTGGGCGGATCGAGCATTCTTCTGAACCTGCGCCTGATCGGCGTCGGGCTTACCGACGATTCGCCAGCCGAGGTGCATCGCAACCTGCGGCCCTGGATGATCGCCGGCATCGTCGGCATCGTCCTCACAGGCCTCGCGATCGGATCGGCCAACGCCGAGCGGCTCTATACCTCCGGTGCCTTCACAGCCAAGATGGTTGGCCTGTTGGCAGGGCTGATCCTGACCTTCGGCGTGACCCTTCCCGCCACCAAGGGCGATGGCGCGATGAGTCTGGGATCCCGCATTGCAGGCATCGTGGGTATTGCGGTCTTTCTGACTGCGATCTGGGTTTTCCTACAGGCCAAGCTGTCCAACCCCGGCCTCTGGCATGTGATCTTGGCTGGCGCGCTGGTGGTACTGTTCGCCACGCGCGGCCTAACGCGGATCCTCTATCTAGGTCTGATGCTGGTCCTAGTCGCCGCCCAGCAGGTGATGACCCACATCGTCTTCAAGGCCGACGACTACGCAAACCTGGACCCGACCAATAAGGCGTTCGCCTGGGTCTTCGTCGCCTGCATCCTGGCCACCGCTATCATTCAGGCGGTGACAGCGGGTCGCAGTGAGAAGCATGACCCGTTTGTCCGCATCATGGCTTATGCAGCTTTACTGGTCTGGGTGATGACCGCCGCCGCCGGTCGCTGGCTGGCGTTCGCTTAAGGCTCAGCGGTCAGGCGATGCAGCACGATCCCGCTAGTGGTCGCAACGTTTAGCGAGTCAAAGCCATCCTTCATGGCGATCCGAACCGTCCGGGTCCGGGCCAGGACGTCGTGCGGCAAGCCGGGCCCCTCCGCACCCAAAAGGATCGCAGTACGGGACCCAATGGCAACGTCTAACAGCGCCTCCGATCCACCCGGCGAGAGCGCCAAAACGTCAAAGCCGCCCTCAACCAGCAGATCGATCATCGCGGTGGCATCCTTGACCCGGGCGATCGGCAAGGTCAGGGCCGCACCGACGCTGACCCGAATGGCCTTTCGGTAGAGGTGATCACAGCAGGTCGTATCCAATAAAACCGCCCGAACACCGAACGCGGCGGCGTTGCGCAGGATGCCCCCCATGTTGTCGTGGTTGGCAATGCCGACCAGGCCGACCACCAACGATTGCGCCGGCAGGGCGGCGATGATGTTGCCCGCATTCAGGACGGGACGTCTGACCAGCGCCAGGATGCCGCGGTGGATCGGAAACCCCACCACCTGGTCCATCGCCGCTTGTCCTGCCGCATAGACCGGCGTGCTGCCGGGAAGGCCCGCAAGCAGATCATTCAGGCCCACGAGTCGATGTTCAGCCACCAAGACGGAGACGATACTCGCCGGGTCATGGCGGATCGCCTTCTCCAGCACGACCCGCCCTTCGGCCACGAACAAGCCCTCTCGCCCAGACAGGTCGCGCTCACGGATGGCGCGGTAGGGTTCAAGCCTTGGATCGTCGGCGCTCTCGATGGCGAGGACACCGGGCACGGCGGCGTTCACCGATCTTCCGGTCGTTCACGGACCCGGATGATCAGCGACTGGCTAGCGGTTGCCATCAACTCGCCGTCCTGGCTGAAGAGGTTCATCTGGCCATGGGCGAAGCCGCCGTGAACGCCGGTGATCTGAATGTCGCACAGCACCCAATCAGTCGGCACGATGCGGCGAATGCGTAGGGTGTTGTCCAGACTGTTGCCGCCGGCGTTCTGCCCCAAGGCCGCGCCGACGCCGGACGGTACATAGTCGGCGAAGATTGCCAGCATCGGTGCGTCGATCAGCATGCCCTCGCGTGGACGGATCCATACTGTGCGACGTCCGCTGCCGGTCGGCGGCGCGTTCGAGCGAAATCCTGCCAGCCGCACTTCGGTGCGGCTATGGACGCCTTCGTCCGCATTGCGCCAGTGCCCCGGCGCGGCCTCGCTGTCCTCAGGGGGTGTGACATCGGGCATCAAGGCCCACTGCTGGGAAATGTCGCTGGGCCGCCCACCCAATGCCGCATTGACGGTAATGATCTCGCGGTCGTCCACGTGGCTGACCACGCGGGCCTGGGTGATGTTCTTGCCCTCCACCGGCGTCCAGACATCCAGGTCGACAACACTGGGCGGCCTGGCGAACGACAGGTAGTGGGCGGTGGCCCAGATCAGGGGTCGCCCGGAGGTTCGCTCCATGGCCGCAACCGCCGACGCCAAACCCACGCCGCCGAACATGAACTTCGCGTCCGGAGGCCCCACGCAGATCGAGGCATCCACCTGTAGAAACCAGCGGTGCGGATTGTGGGTGGCACGCAGATCGAAAAAAGACGGACTCATGCCTCCTGAAAGCGCGTCGTGGTGCCAGACGCAAGGAGAGTTCCCGAGAACTCTTTCGTAACTACACTCGTTAAGCGGGGAGTCAGGGCTTACGTTTACCGTGTTTGCTGCAATGAACGGTCAGAGCCTTTCCTTTCCCGAACCCGTGATCCTACCCCGGTCGCTCTATGTCCCAATGGGGATACTGCTAGGCGCGGTGGTGTTCGCGGTCTCGTTCCTACCGATAACCCAAAGCTTCCCGGCGCGGGTGGCGTTGTTCTACGCCGGTACCAGCCTAGCCTATGCGCTACTGCCCTATGTCCGGCGCGGCGATGTCCCGCTGATGGCCGCCTGGGTCGTGCTCGTGAGTGAGTTAGCGCCCTGTTTGACCGGACAGTTGATGTCGCCGGATCGCATGTTTGCCGATGGCCTGGGCGTCCTGATGTCCGCAGGTCCGATCTTCATCGCGCGTCTTCGCCAGATCTGCCAAGGCGACGTGCGGCCCGCGAGCCGACGCGCCTCGGAAAACCGGGGTCGCTAGACTTAGAAGTTCGCCCGGCGCGAAATCGCGCCGTCCACCACCATGTTGATGCCGGTCGTGAAGCCTGATCTCGGGCTGGCCAGGAACACGGTCGCCGCGGCGATCTCCTCCGGGGTCGCCATCCGGCCCGTCGGGTTGCGAGAAATCATCTGCTCGAAGAACTTCGGCATCCCGGCCTTCACATTGCCCCAAACGCCGCCCTCGAAGAATACGGTGCCAGGTGAAACCACATTGCAGCGGATTTTCTTGGGGGCATTCTCCCGTGCCACACCCTTAGCGAAGTGAATCAGAGCGGCCTTCATGGCGCCGTAGGAATTGGGATTGTCGGTTTCGGCGGCGGAGATCGACGAGGTCAGAAGGAACGCCGCGTCGCCGTTGGCTTCCGCGGCCTTTTCGAGGAAGGGCTTGGCCGCCTCAAACGTGCGAATGGCACCCAACATGTCGATGTTGAACATGGCCTGCCAGGCCTCCTCACCATTCCCCTGAACCAGGGCGCTGGCGTTGGAGACTAACACGTCGATGCCGCCCAAGGCCTCGCCGGCCGCGACGATGAACGCCTTCAGGACCGGGCCGTCGGCAATGTCGACCACCTGGCCGAACGCCTTGACCCCCTTGGCTTCCAGCGCCTTGACGGTCTCGGCGACTTGATCAGCATTCCGCGCGCAGATGGCGACATTGGCACCCTCGTCGGCGAAGCATTCGGCGATGGATCGACCAATCCCGCGCGTGCCGCCGGTGACAATCGCCGTCTTGCCCTTGAGTTGCAGGTCCATCGTCGTCCTCGCTTGTAATGTGGGCGGCGACCCTGCCCGAAGCGTTAGGCCTTGAACAGACCCGCATAGCGTTCGCGCAGCAGGTTCTTCTGGACCTTGCCCATGGCGTTGCGGGGTAGCTCGTCGACGAACATCACCCGCTTGGGCGCTTTGTAGGCCGCCAGCTGACGGCGGGCCTCGGCGATCATGACCGCCTCATCGCCCTGGCCTATCACCACGGCCACCACCGCTTCGCCGAAATCCGGATGGGGCACGCCGACGACCGCGCTCTCGGTGACGGCCGGCAGTTCGTCCAGCACCAACTCGACCTCCTTGGGATAGACGTTGTAGCCGCCAGAAATGATCAGGTCCTTGGCCCGCCCTGATATCCAGACGCGGCCGTCTGAGTCCTGCCGGCCCACGTCGCCGGTGATGAAATAGCCGTCGGCAGTGAATTCCTCGGCGGTCTTTTCTGGCATTCGCCAATAGGCGGAAAAGACGCTGGGACCTTTGATTTCGATGACGCCGGTCGCTTCGCCTCCGGAGATCCGCAAAGCGACACCGGGTAGTGGATATCCCACCGATCCGGCGATCCGTTCGCCGATCAATGGGTTGGTGGTGATGATCACCGCCTCGCTCATGCCGTAGCGTTCCAGGATACGCTGGCCGGTCCGCGCGTCGAATTCGGCAAAGGTCGAGGGCAGCAGGGGCGCTGAGCCGCAGACAAACAGACGCACACCGTCGGCCTTGGCCTGCGTGAAGCCCGGATTGGCCAGCAGGCGGGTGTAGAAGGTCGGAACGCCCATCATCACCGTGGCCCGGTCCAGCCCGACCAGAACCTCAGGGTCGGAGAACTTCTGCAGCCAGATCATCGGACAGCCGCTGAGCAGCGCGCAGTGCAGCGCCACGAACAGGCCGTGGACGTGAAAGATCGGCAGGGCGTGCAGCAACACATCGTCCGGCGTGAAGCCCCAGGCGTCATGCAAGGCCAGGGCATTGGCCGCCAGGGCACCATGACTAAGCATCGCGCCCTTCGAACGTCCCGTCGTGCCGGAGGTGTAGATCAACGAGGCGAGGTCCGAACCGGCACGGGATACCGCCGACGCCAATGCCGCATAGGCCGACGCCTCACGCACCCAGGCCGGTGGGTCGGTCACGAATATCTTGGGCTCGGCGTCCTTCAGAAAATAGTCGACCTCGGTGGCCGTATAGGCACTGTTCAAGGGCAGGAAGACCGCCCCCGCCTTCAGTACCCCCAAATAGACCATGATTGCCTCAGGCGACTTCTCAGCCTGAAGCGCGACCCGGTCGCCCTGCAGGATCCCCTCAGCGACCAGGCGGCCCGACACTTGCGCAGCGCCCGCCTCCAGTTCGCCGTAGCTGATCGCTGCGCCATCGCTGAGGATGAAGCAGGGCTTGGTGCGGTCCACCGGAAATCGGCCAACGAGCACATCGTAGAGGTTCTCAGACATCGGCTGCTATCTAGCGCGCCATGACGGGTGGGGCGATAGTCACCTCATGACGCCCGACGACGCCCTTGCCCGCATCCGCCGCTATGATGGTCGCCTGAAGGCCTTCGTGCAGGTCTTTGATCCACCTTTGATCGGCGAGACGCCCGAGGGACCGACGATCGCGATCAAAGACTTGATGGACATCGCAGGTGTGCCGACGGGTGGCGGCGCGCGGACACCGCTCGACGCGAATCCGGCCCACAACGCCGTGGTCGTGGACCGCTTGCTGGTAGGAGGTTGGAACGTCGTCGGCAAGACGCAGACGGTCGAGCTGGCCTACGGCGGTTGGGGGAGCAACAGGGCCGTCGGCGCGCCGTGGAATCCCTGGGACGCCAAGATCCACCGTGCGCCTGGCGGGTCCTCATCCGGCTCAGCCGTCGCTGTGGCTGCCGGTCTCTGCGACGCCGCGTTAGGTAGCGACACCGGCGGGTCAGTGCGCATCCCAGCGGCGATCTGCGGTGTTGTTGGGCTAAAACCTGGGCGTGGCTTGGTCAGCTTGACCGGGGTCCACCCGCTGAGCCCCGCGCTCGACACGGTCGGCGCACTCGCCGGTGATGTTGCCACGGCCGCCCGCGTTCTTGCGGTAATGTCCGGTCTAGACGGTGCGGCGGCCACACGAGGTCCGTTCGACGCCGAGGCGGCGCTCAAAAAGGATATGCGCGGGGCACGGCTGGCGGCCATCCCCCTAGAAAGCCTTGGCGAGATCGAACCCGAGGTGGCGCGGCTCTATCTGCTCGCCCTAGATCGAATGCGAGAAGCCGGCGTAGAGATCGAGATGATCGCCCCGCCTCAGGCGCTGGATCAATCGTTTGCGCCCAACGGCCTGCTGATGGCCGGTGAGGGATTCCGCATCTGGCGCGAGCGCCTGGAACGGCTTGGCAATGAGATGGATCCCTGGATCCTGCGCCGCTTCGAAGCGGGCAGGCAGATCACAGACGAAGCCCTGGCTGCGGCTCACCTTCAACGGGATGCAGATCAGGCGCAATTCCAACGATGGTTCGAGGCTTATGACGGACTCTTGTCGCCGACCTGCCCCATCACCGCGCCACCGCTAGTCGAGATCGATGAAACCGCCTCCCCGCTCAGCCGGTTGACCCGCGCGGCGAACTATCTCGACTTACCCGGGATCAGCGTGCCGTGCGGCTTGACGCCTGCGGGCTTGCCGGTCGGATTACAGATTTTGGCCAAATCTCGCGACGAAGCGTGCGTCGTTGCCCTCGGTGCGGCGTTTGAGCGGGTTTCCGGCTGGAACGGTCGGCGACCGGATCTCAGCGCTTTCGACGCTTAGCGGTCTGCAGAGCCATCCAGGACACCAACGCACAGAAGGTACCCAACGCCCACCCGGCCAGCACATCGCTGGGATAGTGGACGCCCAAATAGACGCGGCTCAGCCCGATAGCCCCGACCAAACCGGCCCCGGCACCGAACACCAGCGCCCGAGATCCGGGGCGGGGTGTCAGCCCAGCCGCCAAGATCGCGAGCATGACATAGAGCGCCGCAGCATGGGCCGCATGGCCGCTCGGGAAACTGGCGGAGGTGACGTGAACGTCATGGGGCACGAGATCCGGACGCGGACGGCCATAGAGC
>JAYTWT010000182.1:0-8158 GCA_043743295.1 Alphaproteobacteria bacterium
ATGGGCCTTGGCTGGAAAAACAGCTTTGGCAGCGGCAAGGGGGTTCACACAATCACCAGCGGCATCGAGGGGGCCTGGAAGCCGAACCCGACCAAATGGGACAACGGCTATTTCAACACCCTGTTCCGCTACGAATGGGAACTGGTGAAAAGTCCGGCTGGTGCCTGGCAATGGCTGGCCAAGGACGTGGCCGAAGCCGACATGATCCCCGACGCGCATGATCCGTCGATATCCCATCGTCCGATGATGACGACGGCGGACCTCTCGTTGCGGTTCGATCCGATCTACGAGCCAATCTCGCGGCGGTTCCACCAAGACCCCCAGGCCTTTGCCGACGCTTTCGCTCGCGCCTGGTTCAAGCTGACCCATCGCGACATGGGCCCCCGCGCCCGCTATCTCGGCGCGGAAGTGCCGCAGGAGGCGTTGCTGTGGCAGGACAATCTGCCCGACGTCGATCACCCGCTTGTCGCCGCCTCCGATATCGCCGCCCTGAAGGTGAAAATCCTGGCGTCGGGCCTGTCTATCGCAGAGCTGGTTTCGACGGCCTGGGCGTCCGCTTCGACTTTCCGTGGATCCGACAAACGCGGGGGTGCCAACGGCGCGCGTATTCGGCTGGCACCGCAGAAGGATTGGGAGGTCAACGCGCCGACGCAGCTGGCCAGGGTGCTGGGTGTCCTGGAGGCCATCAAGACATCTTTCGATGGCGCTCCGTCCGGTGGCAAGAAGATTTCGCTGGCTGACCTGATCGTTCTTGGCGGCGTAGTCGGCGTTGAACAGGCGGCGAAGGCGGCTGGACATGCCGCCGAGGTCCCGTTTTCGCCGGGCCGCACAGACGCGTCCCAGGCGCAGACTGATGTCGAGTCCTTTTCGATGCTTGAGCCTGCGGCCGATGGGTTCCGGAACTATAGCAAGGGCACCTTCACGGTTCCGACCGAAGCCTTGTTGGTGGATCGGGCTCAACTGCTGACCCTGACCGCGCCAGAAATGACAGCGCTCATCGGCGGCTTGCGCGCGCTGGACTGCAATGTCGGATCGAGCCGCCACGGTGTGCTGACAAAGCGGCCAGGACAGCTCACCAACGATGTCTTCGTGAACCTGCTCGACATCGGCACCGTCTGGATGTCCGCTGCAGACGGAACATTCGAGGGTCGCGATCGGACCACCGGAGAGCTGAAATGGACGGGCTCTCGCGTTGACCTGGTCTTCGGTTCGAACTCTCAGCTACGTGCGCTGGCCGAAGTCTATGCAGCGGACGGTGCGCAAGAAACCTTCGTGCAGGCCTTTGTAGCGGCCTGGACGAAAGTCATGGACCTAGATCGCTTCGATCTGGCCTGAACGACTATCCGTTCAGTGTGGACATAAGAGCGGGCGCATAGCGTTGCCCCGCGTCGAGATCGACGGGGAAGGCCCTGTTGATCTCGGCGAGTTCCGCCGGCGTGAATGCGACCATCTCGGCTCCGGCATTGTCTTCCAGATACGTCACGCGCCGGGTTCCCGGTATCGGGATGATGTGCGGGTTGAGGGCCATTACCCAACCCAAAGCCAACTGCGAGGGCGTCACCCCCTTGCCTGCGGCCAGCGCCCTGACCTTGTCGACTAACGCCAAGTTGCGGGTGAAAGCCTCGCCCTGGAATCTCGGGTTACCGCGCCGCCAGTCGTCAGCGTCAAAGTCGTCAGGGCTCTTAATCTCACCCGTCAGAAAGCCGCGGCCTAGCGGGCTGTAAGCGACGAAACCGACGCCAAGACGATCACACGCGGCAAGTATCCCCGCCTCAGGGTCGCGCGTCCAAAGCGAGTACTCGCTTTGGACGGCGGTGATCTGGTGAATCTTGCAGGCTCGCTCCAGGGTCTCGGGTGCCACTTCAGAAAGCCCCAGGTGGCGGACTTTGCCCTGTTTCACCAACTCGGCCATCGCCCCGACAGTCTCCTCAATGGGGCGGCCAGCCTCTGTTCTGTGTAGGTAATAGAGGTCGATCGTGTCGATCCCCAGTCGCTTCAGGCTGGCCTCGCAGGCTTCCTGCACATAGGCAGCCGAGCCGTTGACCCCCTTAGCGGTCAGCCCAAACTTGGTCGCCAAGAAGACATCTTGCCGGCGCCCTTTGAGCACCCGACCGATGAGATCCTCGTTGTGCCCCATGCCATAGATATCCGCCGTATCCCAAAAGGTCACGCCTAGCTCCAGGGCGCGGTCCAGCGTGGCCATGGCGGCGACCTCGTCTACAGTCCTTGTGTAGACAGGACTCATCGTCATGCAGCCAAGACCCATGGCAGAGACCGTGGGTCCGTTGGCTCCCAGTTGGCGGGTTTGCATCGGCGCTCCTGACGAAATGACTGATTTGATCAATTAGGTCATTTCGGTCAAAACAGACTTGATGTCAACCGGCTCGCGGGAGAAAGAGGGGCATGGTCGATACTGTGCCGCCGGACCTAGGGGTCAAAACTGAAGCCATCCTTGCGGCCGCGATGAAGCTGTTTACGCAGTTTGGCTATCGACGGACCTCAATGGACGACATCGCGCGTGAGGCGGGCGTCGCGAAGGGGACCCTCTACCTGTACTTTTCCGGCAAGGCCGAAGTGTTCCGAGCCATGCAGCAGCGGAATTTCGATGACGCAATGTCACGATGTGACGCTGCGGAAGCCGCCGCCAGCACATTCGAGGATCGATTGGCGGGAGTTCTCGACGCGAACTACGGCTGGTTTCACGCGCGATATGGAGCGTCCGAGTATCTTTCCGAACTGGGCGTCACGCGCGTCACGGTAGGGGCGGACATCGCGGTGCAGTCAGAGGCCGCGTTCGCTACGAGACTGATTCACCTGTTCGAGTCTTCCAGCGCGACCTCTGAAATCAATTTAGCGCGTAGCGGTCTGAGCGCGGCTGATCTGACGGCCACGGTCTTGGCAGCCGCCCGCGGTGCCAAGCAAGCCTCCGGCGAGGCCGTTCATCCGGATAACTATCGCCGTAGCTTGACGCAGATTGCCGCGATGGCCGCGGCAGCCGTGCGGCGCTAGTCCAAGATCACGTGCGGGACGAACCGCGACAGATTCTTGGTCACCCGGCTGCGATCCTCACGGATGCCGATGCCCGCGGGTTCGACATCAACCATCCAGGCTCCGATGATCGGGTAACTTCGGTCGAAGCGGGTGATGGGGTGCAGCGCCTGACGGATATGGCCCTCTTCACCATAGCCCTGGTCCAGCACCTTGGCGCGGCGACCTTTGGCGACCAGCTCGATGTTGGCACCCTCGCGCGAAAAAAGCGGTTTTCGGACGTAGGAATTGCCTAACTCAGCCGCGCGTGGATCGCCCTCGAAGAAGGCCGGCAGCAGGTTCGGATGGCCCGCATGCCGATCCCATAGCAATGGCAACATGCCCTTATTGGAGAGAATCGCCTTCCAGGCCGGCTCGAGGAACAGGGTCTTTGAGGCCCCTACCTTGGCGGCATAGTCCTCACGGAACATCTCTTCCCAGGGATAGAGCTTAAAGAGGGCATTGATCAGATAGTTGTCCTGATCAATGAACCGGCCATCGGCATCCAGACCGATCTCGTCGATGGGCACGAACTTAGGTTCGATACCGGCCTGCACCGCGATGTCCGCCAGGTATTTCACCGTCTGGCGATCTTCAACGCTGGTTTCGTCGCTGGCGAAGTGGACAAACCCGCCGGCCGGGAAGATCGCTCTGAACCGCGCCTGTAGTTTCTCATGCAGGCTGTTGAACTGGTCGGCACCCTTAGGCAGCCGCCCGGCCTCGATCATGTCCTCCAGCCAGATCCACTGGAACGTGCCTGTCTCATAGATGCTGGTCGGCGTATCGGCGTTATACTCGAACAGCTTGGCCGGGCCTGTTCCGTCATAGGCGAAGTCGAAACGTCCATAGAGCGACGGTGCCTTGGCGGCCCAACTTGCGGCGACATCGTCGCGAGACACCTCGGGTATCGCGAGCTTGGCCATCAACGCCTCGCTCTTCACCACCTCAGCGACGAGGTCGAGACAGAGCGCATGGAGTTCGCGCGCGGGCTCCTCCAGACCGTCTTCCACCTCGGCAAGCGTGAACTGGTAGTAGGCGCGTTCGTCCCAGTAGCGGGCACCGTCCAGGTGTCGCCAGGTGAAGCCCAACGCCTCAGCCCGTTTGTCCCACCCGGGACGTTCCGCCGTCTTGATCCGTTTCACGAGGGGCTCAGGACTCCTCGGTCCGCTTGACCGGCTGGGCCTCAATTTGCAGGCGCGGAGCTTCCAGCAGAATCGGCTCCTGCGCGGGAGCCTTCAGGCGGGCCAGAATATCGTTCGCTGAGGTGTGGCCCGGCAGGATGCCGGCGGCCTGCAGCTTGGCGTCGAGGTCTGCCCCTGTGCGCCGGTCTTCCAATTCCCCGGCCGCCTTGAACTTCTCATCCTGGATCGCTTGACGCTCTTTGATGCGCTTGAGGCTATCGGCGGCGGACCCCAGGCGGGCTGAGGCCCCGGCACCTTGAGAGGCCACCGCCGCTTGCGCGCGCTGAACACTGTCGTTCACCTTCACCACATCGATTTCGCGGCGCAGGTTTTCGACCCGCTGCTGGGTGGTGGCGATGGTCTTGTGCATCCGCTCTTCCGCGGTTTTCATCTCGGCAAGCTGCGGCGTCTTCAGGCCAATGTCCGACTCGAGTTCGGAGATTCGGGTGGCGACCTCCAGTGCCAGGGCCTCATCGCCTTTGGCCAGGGCTGCGCGGGCCGAGCTTTCATAGCGGCTCGCCTGGTCGCTCAGGCCTTGAAGTTCCTTCTCAATGATCCGCCGACGCGCGACCAGGGTCGCAAGGTCATCGCGGGCGCGGCCCAGGGCGTTGTCGGCGTCGCGGATTTCCTGGTCCAGGATACGCAAAGCATTGGCGTCAACGACCGCCGCGCCAGCGTCGTGCGCCGTGCCGCGGAACAGGGTGATCAGTTTTGTGAAGATGGACATCTGGGACCCCTTTAGGACGCGGCGGCGAAGTTTTGGCGCAGATCATCGGCTGCGCGAATGGCGTTCTCGGCCAACATCCGCAGCTCGATCACCACCGTCTGCAGGGTGGTTTTGCACGAGAGCTCACCGAAGATTTCATAATAGTCGCGCGCCGCAACCGTGGTGATACCGAAGTTCGACAACGGCACCAGCTTCTGTGCCTTGAGTAGGAACACATTGAAGGCAGCCTGATCGGCTTGCTCGTCCACCGGCCACATCAGGGCGGAGACGACAATCTGCTCCATCCCGACGCTGACGTAGATCGGCAGGTCGCCGAACTCGTTCATGGTGATCTGCAGGACGGGATCAGATCCCTCCAGCACCCGCGCGGTCATCTCGCCGTCGCGCAGCAGTTTTGAGTCACTCAGCGCATCAGCAAGTGACTTCACCGACCAATCGGTGTCGATGACATGATCCATCTGGAACGATCCTCGCGGAGGGTTGGGGTCTCTCAGCGCCGGTCCGCGGCTGGACGCTGTGATGATAGAGCGTGCGGCGGCCTGAATGTCGGACTTGGCACCGGGGGGTATCCAGAGTTCCAGCTTCACGAGGCCTAGACGCTGGCGCTCGTCGCGCCAGAGCCGGGTCCGTTCCGCGGGGCTCAGGCCCGCCGCCTTGTCCTTAGGCTTTCGCATTTGTTCGCGTATACATACGCGTACATTTGACATTGCGCAAGTTGGGTCTATGATTTGCTCAGAGATAGGGTGGATGACGTGATCTTCCGAGGTTTGTTCGGCGGGCGGCGAGGCGAGGCTGAAACCCCGGCCCTTCCCGTGGTCCGCAATGTCACCATTGGGCGCAGCGTTCGCCTGGACGCCCTGGCTTGGCGCCGTCTGGGTTCGGACACGGTTTTCCGCCTGAACACCGATACGATGAACATCGTCGCGCAGGGTAGGATCGACCTGGGCGCGGACGGCTGGGTCCACCGGTTCTATACCGAAGACGACCTCATGCTGCAGATGGTCAGCCCGGACGCTGAGGGCCAAGGCGCCGATGACGTCACTCTGTTCATGCCTTGGGCCTCAGCCTTTCCGCCCGACGCGGCCGCCAAGCGGCGGTGGGCCGACCGGTTGCGCGCGCGCGCGTTTGGCGGCGAGGGCCTGCCCGAGTATCGCCGATTCTGGTTCGGCGACACCGATGAGAGACAGGACCCGGTGAGTTTCTGGGAAAACGTCTATGATGACCGCGCGGGGCAGGACGCCCGGCGAATCTATCAGACCTCTATGCTGTTTTCCCGTGACTTGCCCGGCGAGGGGCGCGAACTTCTGCTCGCCATCGAAATGGAGCCGCAAGGCGGCGACCTGACCCATGAAATCATGGTCGGTATCCCGCTGAACCTTGGAGAATTCGAAGCATGATCCTCGACCCTGCCGCGTTCGGCGCTGGCGCTCTGAACTTCGCTCTGGCCTTTGTCGCCGCTGGCGGCTTCGCCCTGATTTTCCTGGCGATCTACCGCTGGATCACGCCACACGACGAGGGGGCCTTGATCCGCGCCGGTAACTCGGCGGCGGCGGTCGCTCTGGGCGGCGCTCTGATCGGCTATGTGATTCCCCTGGCCTCGGCCCTCACCCAGACCCATTCCCTGCCAGAGTTCGTGGCCTGGGCCTCGCTGGCGGGCGTGATCCAGATCGCGACCTTCTGGCTCGTCCGCCGCATCGCCCTGCCGGACGTCTCAGCTCGGATCGAGCGCGGCGAGATGTCGACCGCACTGTTCTTGATGATGACATCCCTGGCGGTCGGCGTGATCAACGCCGCCTGCATGACGGCGTAACGCCGATGAAGCGCACGAAAACCCTCGCGCTCACGGGCCTCATGGCGGTGGGCGGCTTCTCGCTCAGCGCCTGTGGCGACGATCCGAACGTTACCATCGACCAGGGCAAGGCGGTCGACGCTTTCGCCTATCAATCCTTGCAGGAGTGCAAGGACAAGAACGACGTCCCCGACAGCGCCTGCGACACGGCGATGAAAAAGGCCGACGACGAGCAGAAGTCCGAGGCCCGCTATAGCAACAGCCAAACCTGCGAGGACGTCTATGGCCCTGGCCAGTGCGTGCCGCGCGGGGCCAACAATGGCGGCTCGTTCTGGGGTCCGCTGGTCACCGGCTTCGTGGTCGGGCGAATGCTGGACGGCGGCTGGGGCGGCGGCGGCATGTACCGCGACTGGCGGGGCGGCGGCTACTACACGCGCGGCGGCGGGCCGGTCTATACGGACTATGCCTCGGGTCGCACCCGCGTCGGTTCGCGCAGCTTCGACGCGCCAGACACCTTCCGCGCCCCGGAAAAGATGACTACCCGCTCGTCGGTCATTTCGCGCGGCGGCTTCGGCGGCCGGTTGTCGAACCGCAGCTACGGCGGAGGTGGTTGGGGGGGATGACCCCATTTATCACTGAGCGCGGGCAGTCTGACACCCCCCTCTCGCTCGTCATCGCCGGACGCTTGTTCCGGTGACCCAGATGCGCTGGAGGGGCCGAGTACGTACAGAGCCGCCGAGATCACTCCGGAACGCGCGGTGCTTCTGGGTGGCCGGGACGGGGCCCGGCCATGACGATCCTGAACGGAGTTAGGCGGGGCGTTGTCCGTTAACCCCTTTGCCTGTAATCCGCGCGGCCTAGCCCACCGAGACCCACCCCATGACTGACCTCTACGACGTCGCCGCGATCGGTAACGCCATTGTCGACGTGATCGCGCCGACCACCGACGCTTGGCTTGCCGACAACGGCCTGACCAAGGGCGCGATGATGCTGGTCGATCCGGCGCAGAGCGCGGCGCTCTATGCCAAGATGAAGGCTGGCGTTGAGACCTCGGGGGGATCGGCGGCCAATACCATTGCGGGCCTCGCCAGCTTTGGCGGCAAGGGTGCCTTCATGGGCAAGGTGGCGAACGACAAGCTAGGCGAAACCTTCGCCCACGACATGCGCGCCATCGGCGCCCGGTTCGAGAACGCACCCCTGGTCGGCGGGCCCGCCACCGCCGTTTCGATGATCAACGTCACGCCTGACGCCCAGCGCACCATGTGCACCTTCCTGGGCGCCTCGGTAGAGTTCAGCGACGATGACGTTGACGGCACCGTCGTCGAAGCCTCGAAGATCGTCTATCTGGAAGGCTATCTGTTTGACGCCGAAGCCGCACGGCGCGCCTTCGCCAAGGCGGCGGGTCTTGCGCACGGTGCGGGTCGGAAGATCGCC
>JAYTWT010000183.1:0-7851 GCA_043743295.1 Alphaproteobacteria bacterium
TGGGCTCCGCTCAGGTCGCCTTGGCCAGCCTGTTCGTGACCGCCATCGCGTTTGGTGCGGCCAGCCCGAACATCTTCGCCATCGGCCAGACCCTGGCCGGCCCGATCGCGGCGGGCAAATGGATCGGCGTGCAGAACTGCGTCGGCAACGTAGCCGGTATCATCGGCCCGATCATCACCGGCTATCTGATCGATAGTGGCGGCGGTTTCCAGACGGCCTTTGCAGTGTCCGCCGCCGTCGCCCTACTGGGCATGATCGGCTGGGGGGTGATCATCCCCCGGATCGCGAAGGTCAGTTGGCCGACGCGGCCTTAGTTCGACGATCCCCCGGTCGAGGCCGGCTTCGCGCCCGAAGCCTTGGCGGCCTCCTCGGCGCGGGCCCCAGCCAGGATACCCGGCAAGGCGTAGTTGCCCTCGTGACAGGCATACTCATAGATCACGCCTTGCAGGGGCGAGAACTCGTACTCACCGCCCCAGGGCTTTTCCCAGATGCTGGGATCTTCTGCGGTAAACGCATAGTGGACCCGGTTCTTGCCGACGCGGGTGAACCGCTCGACGATCTTCAGGTCCTTCCACGATCCCATCCAGGCTTGATTCGCCGGGATGTTGGTGGTTTCGACAACCAGGGTGTCACCTTCCCAGCGTCCGATCGAGTCGCCCATGTAGGGCCGCACGCCGTCCGTCCGGTGCGGGCCGTTCAAGCGGACAACCCGGGTGTCGTGGATCATCTCAACCTGGATCAGGAACGTGTCGCCCGTCTGAACGAATTGATAGTTGTTGTTGTAAAACCCATTGGCCAGCATCGGCGGGCCGGCATTGCGGCCAAATGACATGATGCAGCGCTCGCCCAACGAGCGGCTCTCATAGCTGTCATAGGCACCGGATCCCCCGCCAAAGCGCGGCGGCGGCGGCGCGCCGGCCTTGCGGGCCGGCATCTGGCCGTTGGGCGTGGTCAGGATCGAGGTGCGCGCCTCAGCGCCCACCCGCATGACGTGGCTGCCTGGATCCAGCCAACCGCGGTTGTAGCCTCCAACATCGCCGCCGGCCGCCGCGAATTCTGGACGGACGTTGGCGGAGACAACCTTAGGGGCTTCGGCGGGCGCATTGGGATCGGTGTCAGCGTTGCCTTCTTCGACCTCGGCGACGACGGCGGCCTCGAGTTTCTTGACCTCTTCGGCGGTATAGGCGGCGCGACCGCCGACCGTGCCAGGGCGGGTCAGCGGGGTGAGCGAAGCATTGCTCCAATAGCCGCTGAAGTCAGGCTGCCCATAGGCATTGCGCGGCGCCTTGTAGGCTATCGCAGCCTTAGGCTGGGCGGTGGCGGGAGCGGCGATCAGCGCCAAGGGCGCGACACCCATGGCAGTTCCGAGGGCGAGGATCAGAGCGCGGCGCATCGCGAAGTTCCTTGGACGTCGCCGCAGGCTGCGGCTTGAGCGTACCGTCCTTACGAGCGCTGCGGTGCCAGAGCAATGCCAGCGCCGACACATGTTCAAGCTTCGTTCGCTGTAAGGCGGAGCATCCTGCTTGGCCGGGCGACCGTAGTTGCCTGTGAGTGGTCAAGGTCACCGCAAAGTGGTCTAATGTTTCCGCACCGGAGCCTCGCGCGATGAAGCCCACCTCGATCCTGACCCTGGCGATGCTTTTGATCGCCGGCGCAGCTCAAGCGCAAACACCCAACCTGCAGACTGCCTATCTGGCGCGCCCAGCGCAGACGCCCGTGACCGCACCGAAGCTTGACCTATCCTCGCCGCACGCAAGCTTCGACGTGGCTTACAGCCGTGCACCTGCAGCGCGGATCCCGGGCATCGCGCGCACCTCCATCGACAAGCGTCTCGGCGCTGAGGACCTCAGTGGCTCGCTGGGGTTCCTTTGCGGTCTTGAACCCGGCGCCGGCAGTCAAGGCGCGGCGGCGGCGCGCGGGTACGACACCTCAGGACGGTTCCTCGGCGCGAAACTGAAGCTCGCCTTCCGATAGGCTAAGCTTTACGGCGGCCATACGAGCCTTTACCGACCAACGGTGTCCGCGATCCGGGCCCGCGCATTTTGAGAGACCTCAATGGCCTCCGGCCTAGTCGCCCTGCTCGATGATGTCGCCGCCATCGCCAAGATCGCCGCAACCTCACTGGATGATATCGCTGCGGCAGCGGGCAAGGCTGGCACGAAAGCCGTTGGCGTGGTGATCGACGACGCTGCGGTCACCCCCGGTTATGCCGTCGGCTTCACGCCGGATCGCGAACTGCCCATTGTCGGCAAGATCGCCCTGGGGTCGCTGCGTAACAAGTTCGTATTCCTGCTTCCGGGCGCGCTGCTGCTCAGCGCGTTTGCACCGTGGGCGGTGACCCCCTTGTTGATGATCGGCGCGGCCTACCTCTGCTTCGAAGGCGCTGAAAAGATCTATGAGGCCATCGCCCATGTCGATGAGGCCGACGAATTGAATGAGCTGGCGCTGAGTTCTTCTGAGCTGGAAAAGGAAAAGGTTGGCGGCGCGATCCGCACCGACTTCATCCTCTCCGCCGAAATCATGGCCATCGCCCTGGCCGACGTCGCCGAGCGTCCATTGGCGATCCAGGCTGCGGCCCTGGCGCTGGTCGGCCTCATGTTGACGGTGGGTGTTTATGGACTGGTAGCGCTCATCGTGAAGATGGACGACATTGGGCTGCACTTGGCACAGGCCAAGACCCGCCCTACCCGCGCCTTGGGCCGGGGCCTGGTCAGAGGCATGCCGGTCGCCCTGAACCTGCTCACCAAGATCGGTACGGCGGCCATGCTCTGGGTCGGCGGCGGCATCATCATCCATGGCCTGGAACACTTCCAACTGACGCCCCTGCCGCATTTGGTTGAGGGTTTGAAAGCCTGGGCCGGAGCCCCGCCGATCGTCGGGGCGATCACCGGCTGGGCGGCAGGAGCGCTGGCGTCGGCGGTCGTGGGGCTGGCGCTGGGCGCGGTGATCGTGGCGGCGCTACATATGGTGCCGAAGAAAGCGTAAGGGCGCTCGCCGAACGCTCGGTGTCTGATACGCTCCGACGCACAGATCACGGAGCCTCCGCCCATGCGCCGCCGTACTTTCCTGGCCACCCTGCCCGCTGCCGCCCTCGGCACTAGAGCTTTTGCCTCTTCGCGGCAGGAGAACCCCAATCGTAACCGGCCTGACGTGCGGCCCGGTGACCGGGTGGATGGCGCGACGTTTGCCGGGCGCTCGGCGGTTTGGGGCGTGCATGGCGCGGCGGCGACCGCCCATCCCTTGGCGACGCTGGCGGCCATCGAGGTGCTGAAGGCGGGCGGATCAGCGGTGGATGCGGCGGTCGCGGCCAATGCGGTGCTGGGTTACGGCGAGCCGATCTCCTGCGGGATTGGCGGCGATTGTTTCGTCATGCTGTGGGACCCCAAGACCCGCAAGGTGGTTGGCCTCAACGGCTCAGGCCGCAGTCCAAAGGCCCTCAGCCTGGAGACCCAACGGACGCGCGCGACGAACGGCCTGATCCCCTCGTACGGCGCGGTTTCGGTCAGCGTGCCGGGGGCCGTGGACGCCTGGTGGAGCCTGCATGAGCGCTATGGCAAGCTGCCCTGGAAGGACCTGTTCCAGCCAGCGATCCGCCACTGCGAAGAGGGTACGCCGGTCATCCAGAACACCGCCTACTACGTCGGGGCCTCGCACCGGACGTTCACCAAGCCGAACATGGGTATCGAAGAGGTCGAGAACTTCAAAAAGACCTGGGCACCGAACGGCAAGACCCCGCGCGAGGGTGAGATCTTCAAGAATCCGGAGCTGGGCCGTACCTATCGGCTGATCGCCGAGGGGGGCGGGCGGGCGTTCTATGAGGGCGAGATCGCCGAGACCATTGAGCGGTACTTCAAGCGCATCGGCGGTTGGATGACCAAGGCTGACCTGGCCGCGCACCACTCCGAATGGGTCGAGCCGCGCAGCATCAACTATCACGGCGTCGACGTCTGGGCCCTGCCGCCCAACAGCCAGGGGCTGGTGACGCTGCAACTGCTGAACATGATGGCCGAGTTCGATATCAAGGGCATGGGCTTCCAGTCCGCAGCCGCCATCCATCATGAGGTCGAGGCCAAGCGTCTGGCGTTCGAGGACCGGGCGCGGTTCTACGCCGACCCCGATTTCTACAAATCGCCCGTCGATTGGCTGCTGTCCAAGGACTACGCTCGCCAGCGTGCCGCCCTGATCCGGCCCGACCGCATCCTGCCCCGCGTCTACCCGGGAACAGCGCCTGGGCACGGCGATACCACCTACTTCAGTGTCGCCGACAAGGACGGGATGATGGTCTCGATCATCCAGTCCAACTTCCGGGGTATGGGCTCAGGCCTGATGCCGGACGGACTGGGGTTCATGTTCCAGAACCGAGGTGAGCTGTTCGCGCTGACCGATGGCCACCCCAACGTCTATGCGCCGGGCAAGCGACCATTTCAGACCATCATTCCCGGGTTTGCCACCGAGGGCGGAAAGCCATTGCTGAGCTTCGGCGTCATGGGCGGCGACATGCAGCCGCAGGGCCAGGCGCAGATCATCTCCAATCTGGTGGACTTCGGACTTGGGCTCCAAGAGGCCGGGGACAGCCCCCGATGGCATCACAACGGTGGCATGGAGCCGACCGGCGAAGACTTAGGCGCGGTGGGCGACCTCAACCTTGAGACCGGCGTACCGGATGCAACGAAGGCCGCTCTGGCCAAGATCGGCTGGGTGCTGAAGCCCTCGCCCGGCAACTACGGCGGCTATCAGGCGATCCGCGCCTGGCCCGGCCGCTACGAGGCCGCCACGGAGATGCGCAAGGACGGCGTGGCGCTGGCTTACTGAGGCTCGGGGTATCGCGTCTCACTCGTCACGGCCTCGACGCCCGCATCGCGCCAGTTGAAGCCCGGCACATCGCGCACCTTTCGGGCCACGATATTGGCGTGGCAGTAGAGCGCCCGCACCGGTTGGAACCTCAGATAGACGTCGGCGAAAGCCGAGAACCGCCCAACGATCGGGTTCTGCATCGCTGCCTCCACGCACTCAAACCCCAGGGCAGGCGAGAAGAGCGCGCGCAGACCCATGTCGCTAAACTGGAAGAAGTGCCAGGGCCTTTCGTGTGACGAAAACGAGAAGTGAGTCTCGATGAACACCAAGCCGCCCGGCTTCAACACCTTGGCGATCTCCTCAGCCACGACCCAGGGCATGGCCAGATGCTCGAACACCGCCGTTGAGTAGACCACGTCGAATTGGCCGTTCACCAACTCGGACAGGCGATGCGCATCGCCGATCACGTCGACGTTCGAACCGGCATGGTAGTCGAACCCCAAATAGTCCGCATGTGCCAGCCGCCCGCGCATCGGTGGACCGCCCGCCACCTCGCGGCTGCCGATCTCCAGAATGCGGAAGCCTGGCTTGTCCCCGGCCTCAACGACGCGGTCGGCAAAGGTGGCGTGGGCGGTCAGCGCGGTCGGCCCCGGCACGTCGGGTGCCAGATAAGCCTTGTCGAGCCTGCGCCCGATCACCGACAATACCGCCCGGTGCGCGGCCTCGCCGACGCTCCGGATCGCAGATTTCAGACTCAACGCCCACCCCTCCACGGACCCACCCCATCTCGGACCCACCATGACGCCCGACGAAATGAAAGCCATCGTGATGTCCTTCCCCGGTGCCGAGGAAGGCATGAGCTATGGCAGCCCGGCCTACAAGCTGAACGGAAAATTCTTCACCCGCCTGCGCCGCGACGACCAGAGCGCGGTGATCATGGAGGTCAGCCGCGATGAGCGCGAGATGCTGATGGAGGCCGAGCCGGATACCTTCCATTTCACCGCCCACTATAAGGACTACGACTGCGTACTGGCGCGGATCGAAACCCTGCACCCCGGCTCATTCACCAACTTCCTGGCCCGCCGCTTCCGCAAGATCGCCAAGAAGACTGCTGTTAAGGCCTGGGAGAGCAACAAAGGATGACGCGGGGCTCATCCTGGGGAATAGTGCGTACCTGACCTACGACGAACCCCGGACACAACGGGGTCGTCACGAGTTCCGGGAGAACGCCATGACCTACGCGCCGTCCACACGGGCCATCTATGATGCCGACAGCCACATCATGGAGCTGCCGGACTTCTTGAAGAAGTACGCCGACCCGGCCCTGCGCGATGAGATCCCGAACGTCAGCTACTCGGCCTCCATCGTCACCGACGAGGAGGTCGCGGTGATTATGAGCCAGGGTGGCCGGCACAGCGATGAGCATCGCGCCGCCCAGATCGCTATGGGCGACGGCCTGATCGCCAAGTCCAAGGAAATTCAAGGCCTGGGCGCCTTCGACAGCGCCGACCGGACCACGGCCATGGACCTATTGGGGTTCAAGAAACAGCTGGTGTTCGCCACCCACAGCCTGCGTATGCCGTTCTCACCCAGCAGCAAGCTGGAGCATCGCCTGCGCTATGGCGCGGCACGCGCCCACAACCGCCACATGGCCGACTTCTGCAGCACCGACAAACGCCTGATCGGCGTGGCGGCCATCTCACTGGACGATCCGGACCTGGCCATCGCCGAGCTCGACTGGGTATTGGCTCAGGGCCTCGGCGCGGTCTGGGTGCCGCACCGCGCGCCGCATGACCGCGCGCCCGGTCACGTGGACTTCGATCCCTTCTGGGCGCGGCTGGCCGAAGCGGGTGTACCGTTCGTCATGCACGTCGGCGGCGCGCCGGTGCAGCAGTCCAAGGCCTGGGAAAACAACGGTCGTGCGCCGGTCAAGGACTGGCTAGGCGGCGGCGAGAACGTGCGCACCAAGGACGCGGCGCTACAGCACCAACTGCCGGAGGCCTTCGTCAGCATGATGGTGCTGGACGGCGTGCTGGACCGTCACCCGAACCTTCGCGGTGCCGCCGTTGAGCTGGGCTCAGGCTGGGTGCCCGAGATGCTGCGGCGACTGGACTGGGTGGCCCGCACCTGGGGCCGGAACGATGCCAACCTGCAAGTCCAGAAACGCAAGCCCTCCGAACAGATCATCCAGCAGATGGCCTTCACGCCCTTCCCGCTGGAAGACCTGGGCTCGATGCTGGATCAGTCGAGCGAGGAGCTCTACCTGTTCTCCAGCGACTATCCGCACATCGAAGGTGGCCGCGACCCCATCGGCAAGTTCGAGAGCCACCTGACCGGGCGGAGCGAGGCGGTAAAGGGCAAGTTCTACACGGATAATTTCCTGAGGGTGGTGCCGAACGCGGCGTAAAGGGGGTTCCCAAGTCCCGGTCATCCCCGCGAAAGCGGGGAGGTGGATTCTCGTTTGAAGTGCAACAGTGTCTTGCAGAAGACCTCAGCTGGGGTGCGGAAGTCCAGGCATTGTCGCGGGGTGTTGTTGAAGGCTGTGACGGCGGTGGCGATTTGATCGGGATCGACGAGATCGAGGTCGGTTCGGCGAGGCAGGATGCGCCGGAAGCGTCCGATGGCGTTCTCGACGCCGCCCTTCTGCCAGGGGCTGTGAGGATCACAGAAGTAGGTGACCAGACCGAGCGGCTTGGCGTTGAGACGGTGATGCTCGGCGAACTCGGTTCCGTTGTCGAAGGTGAGCGTGCGGCGGAGTGGCGGCGGCAGGTGCTCAAGCAGGCGGCGGAGTTCATCGGCGGTGGGCTCGGCTTTGCGGTTCGCGGTCTTGAGGAAGAGCGTGAGGCGGGAGGTCCGCTCGTGCAGGACCAGGACCGACTGTCCGTAGCGGGAGAAGAGCATGAAGTCGGCTTCCCAGTGTCCGGGCTGGGCTCGATCCGCAACGATATCCGGCCTCTGATCGATGCTGACACGGGCCTTGATGTGCAGGGCCGGGCTGCCGCCCTTCTTGCCGCGGCGACCGCGCTTGGCCTTGGCCCGGGGCAGATAGCGCCGCCA
>JAYTWT010000184.1:0-3463 GCA_043743295.1 Alphaproteobacteria bacterium
AGGACGCCGGGGACCATTGGAAGATCAACGGCCAGAAAATCTGGACCAGTGGCGCACAGTACGCTGACTGGTGCTTCTGCCTCGTGAGGACCGACACGAGGAAGAAACACGAAGGCAACAGCTTCGTGCTGATTAACATGCATCAGCCGGGCGTGGAGACGCGGCCGATCAAGCTGATCGCGGGCTCATCGCCGTTCTGTGAAACCTTCTTCACAGATGCCCGGGCCGAGAAGGACGATATGATAGGGCCGTACAATGGCGGCTGGACCGTGGGCAAGCGCCTGCTTCAACATGAGCGCTCCGGCCAGGGCGGCTCGCGGATGACCGGCGGGTCCAGCATCTCGGATCTGGCGAAGAAATACGTTGGCGTGGATACTGAGGGCCGCATCGCCGACCTCGACCTGCGCACGCGGGTGATCGGTAACCAGATGGACGCCCGCGCTCACGCGCTGACCATCGAGCGGGTCCGGCTGGAATCGAAGGGTAACGTGAACCCTTCTGCCGCTACCTCGATCATGAAGAACTCCGGCACCTGGATCGGCCAGACGCGCGCCGAACTACTGCTCGAGATCATGGGCGCACAGGGCTTAGGCTGGGAGGGCGAGGCTTTTGCCAAGGACGAGTTGGAGGCCGTGCGCGGATGGCTGTCCGGCAAGGCCTGGACCATCTTCGGGGGCAGCCAAGAAGTGCAATCCAACATCGTGTCCAAGCGGATCCTGGGTCTGCCCGACACGACGCAGAGTTCATAGATTTAGTTCCTCCCCCGGCGATAGGCAGGGGAGGTGGCCCGAAGGAAGGGTCGGAGGGGGCGCTGTGGCGCGCACGGTGGTTGGGGCAGCCCCCCCCTCCACCGCTTCGCGGTCCCCCTCCCCCGCTGTGCGGTGGAGGATGAGTCGATGCCTGATTTCGGCAGTGATGTTGAGACCTTCCGGGCGGAGGTCCGTGATTGGCTTGCGGCGAATTTTCCGCCGGCGCTCAAGGGTACGTCGCCCCCTGAGGGTCGCGAAATGACCCCGGATCAGGATGCCTGGCGCAAAGCCATGGGCTCCACCGGCTGGGGCGTTCCGACCTGGCCCAAAGCCTACGGTGGCGGCGGCCTGAGCCGGGTCGAAACCAAGGCCCTGATCGAAGAGATGTCGGCGGTGGGTGCCTACAATCCCATTGGCGGGATGGGCGTGATCATGTTCGGCCCGACGCTGCTGGAGTACGGTACTGAAGCCCAGAAGCAGGAGCATATCCCCAAGATCGCCCGCGCCGAGCGGCGCTGGTGTCAGGGATTCTCTGAGCCCGGTGCCGGGTCGGACTTGGCCAGCCTGACCACCAGGGCCGAGGACAAGGGCGACCACTATCTGGTGAACGGCCAGAAGATCTGGACGTCCGGCGCGCAGACCGCCGACTGGTGTTTCTGCCTGACCCGTACCGATACGTCGAAGAAGCACGAGGGTATCAGCTTCCTGATGATCGACATGGATCAGCCCGGGGTCGAAGCCCGGCCGATCCGGCTGATCAACGATACCACGCCGTTCTGCGAGACCTTCTTCACCGATGCGGTTGTGCCGAAGGACAATCTCGTCGGGCCACTTAACGGCGGCTGGACCATCGGCAAGCGGCTGTTGCAGCATGAGCGTCAGGGCATATCCGGCGCGGGGCAAGGCGCGGGCCCGCCGCCCGGCAGCTTGCCGGGACCGTCGCTCGACGTGCTTGCCCGCAACTACGTGGGCGTCGAGGCCGACGGCAAGCTGGCCGATCCAGACCTTCGCCGACGACTAACAGATCACCTGATGGAGGAGCGCACCTTCCAGCTCACCGGCCGTCGTGCGGCGGAGGAAAACCGCGGTAACTCCGGGCCCAGCGCGGCGTCATCGGTGCTGAAGAACGTGGGCTCAAAGGTGCGGATCGAGAAAGCCGAGCTGGCTGTCGAGGTCCTGGGTCACCAGGGCCTCGGCTGGACCGCGGACGGCTTCACCAAGCACGAGGTCGCGGCGATCAAGACTATGCTGCGGTCAAAGTCCGGAGCGATTGCCGGGGGCTCGTGGGAAGTGCAGCTGAACATTATATCCAAGCGGATTCTCGGGCTGCCCGAGGCGACGCAGAAGGTTTAAGACTCGAAAAGCCTTCTCCCCCTTTGCGGGGAGAGGGTCGGGTGTGGGGGTGTCGGCGCCGAGCTACGTGTTTGGCACCCCCACCTCCGACCCCTCCCCGCAAGGGCGAGGGGGGATAGCTTCAATAGGAATGGAAACGAGATGGCGGATTTTGGTGGGACAGACCTTGAGGCCTTTCGGACGGAAGTCCGGGGTTGGGTCGAGGCGAACTTTCCCAAGGGCCTGAAGAACGCGGCCAACCCGATGGCGCGCGAGGAGCGTTCCACGCCCTCGGCGGATCAGGATGCCTGGCGCAAGGCCGTGGGCGAAAAGGGGTGGGGCACGCCCACCTGGCCGAAGGACTACGGCGGCGGTGGGCTGTCGTCGGCCGAGGCGCGGGTTGTCACCGGCGAATTCGGCCGCGCCGGGGCCTACAACCCGATTGGCGGTATGGGCGTGATGATGTTCGGCCCGACCCTCTTGGAATACGGCACCGAGGCGCAGAAGAAAGAACACATCCCGCCCATCTGCCGCGGTGAGATCGCCTGGTGCCAGGGCTTCTCCGAACCCGGCGCAGGATCAGACCTCGCCAGCCTTCAGACCAAAGCGGAAGACAAAGGCGACACCTTCGTCATCAACGGCCAGAAAATCTGGACCAGCGGCGGGCAGTTCGCAGACTGGTGTTTCTGCCTAGTGCGTACAGACACATCCAAGAAGCATGAGGGCATCTCATTCGTCTTGTTCACGATGCATCAGCCGGGCGTCGAAACCCGTCCGATCTCGCTGATCGCGGGCTCATCGCCGTTCTGCGAAGTGTTCTTTACCGACGCCATCGCTGACAAGAAGAACCTGGTCGGGCCGTTGAACGGTGGCTGGACCATCGCCAAGCGGCTTTTGCAGCATGAGCGCTCGGGCCTCACCGGCGCTGGCGGCGGGCTAGGCTCTGGCGGGAAGCCGTTGGAGCAGATGGCCAAGGAGTATGCCGGCCTCGACGATCAAGGCCGCATTGCTGACCACGACCTGCGTACCCGGCTGGTGACCAACGCGATCAATATGCGCGCCTTTCAGCAGACCGCCGTGCGCGCGATGGTGGAATCGAGGGGAAACTCCAGCCCCTCCAGCGCCACCTCGATCATGAAGAACGCCGGGACCACCCTGATCCAGGAACGCCATGAAATGGCCCTGGAGATCATGGGTCATCAGGGCTTGGGCTGGGAGGGCGATGACTTCTCCGCCGAAGAACTAGGCGCTGTGCGCGGCTGGCTGTTCGGCAAAGCCTTCACGATCTTTGGCGGCAGCCAGGAAGTTCAGAGCAATATCGTCTCCAAGCGCATCCTGGGCTTGCCTGACCTTACGCAATCGAAGTGACACTGACCCCGAAA
>JAYTWT010000185.1:0-11264 GCA_043743295.1 Alphaproteobacteria bacterium
GAGCGCTTGGTACGCTCAATGACGGTTTCTATGGCCGTGATGGAATTGGACCTGTCTGAAGCTCAAACAATCGTGTTCCGAAACGCCGCGCACGGTGGAATTTCGGTGGTATATCGCCGCCCCGATGGAAACATTGGTTGGATTGATCCGGAACGAACAAAGCTTCGTAACGGTGTAGGGGCGAGCGGTCCGGCTCGCTGACTGGAGGTGCCGCATCTGCGGTCAGCCTCATGTGGGCCGGACGCGAAAAAGGTTGGTTCTTCAGTTCATGATGATCGGTGACATGCTCGACCGTGCGGCGATATCCCTGCGCGTAGCGGCCAGCGATAAGCGTAAGGCATTGGCGGTGACCGCAGAGATCGCCGCGCGCAGCTTCAGCTTGGATGCCGGCGATATTCTGGATGCGCTGTTGGAGCGCGAGGCGATTGGCTCGACCGGCGTCGGTCACGGTGTTGCCGTCCCTCACGCCCGGCTGACCGGCCTGGATCGGATGCGGGCCGTGTTCGTGCGCCTTGAACACCCGGTCGAATTCGCCTCGATCGACGACCAGCCGGTGGACTTGATGTTCGCGCTGTTCGCACCATCGAACGCGGGGGCGGAGCATCTTCGCGCCCTCGCCCGCGTGTCACGTCTGCTGCGCCAGGGCGACCTGCGCGAACAGCTTCGTCAGGCCCGTACAGCTGACGCGCTCTATGCCCTGCTAGTCCAGGACGCACGCGTTTCGACGACGGCTGCCTAACCCAGAGTCTGGATCGGGATCGACTGGATCGGACCCTGCGAAAGGGGGCGGGCCAAGTCCACATGTAATAGGCCGTGCTCCAAGCTCGCCGCGTCCACAACCATGCCGTCGGCAAGCACGAAGCTGCGGATAAAGCTGCGGGCAGCAATCCCGCGATGCAGGAACGCGTCCTCGGACCGCTCAGGTCCCCCATCGCGGCGGCCGGCGATGACCAGTTGGCGATCCTCCACGGTCACCTGCAGCTGCCCAGGCGCAAATCCGGCGACCGCCAAGGTAATGCGTAGCCCCCCGTCGCCCCGATCCTCAACATTGTAGGGTGGATAGCTCTCGGCGGCAGCCTTGGCCACGCGCTCGATAAGGATACGAGTGTGCTCAAAGCCCAACATGAACGGGCTGTCGAACATCAAACCCCGGTTCATCTCTGCGTCCTCACCAAGCCGCGATCTCTCCCGCAGCCTTCCGTCCGTGAAACAGGGCATTGGGTCTCCGCCCATGTGGTGACGCGGGAGGTCGGGATCAATGTCAGCTGGCTAAGCGCGCGAGGGTTCGGTCCAACTCGCCAGGATGTTGCAATAGGCGTCGCGGTGGGTGAAGCGGGCCAAGAATAACGGCAAGTCCCCAATCGGCTCGCCTACACCATCGGATTCATTGACCACGGCCAGACGATAGCCATACGACATCAAACGCTGCAGCATCGCTTCCGGGTCATCGCCGGCAGCGCGAATGCGGACCGGTGCCAGTTCGAACAATAGGGCGGGGCGGTCGCGCTCAAGGATTGTCGCCATGCCCAGCAGCACCTGCGCCTCCCAGCCTTCGACGTCGATCTTCACCGCATCGATCCGTGACAACTCCTGTTCGGCCACCGCCTCGTCGACACTGACCAGGGGTATGATTGTCTCACGTTGACCCGTCCCATCGACGACCAGCGAGTGCTTACCCTTATTGTCCGGGTCTAAGTACAGACGGGCAGATCCGGCTCGCGCACCAGCGCCCGCAGGGATCAAGGTCAGGTGCGTGAACCCGTTGACGTGCGCCATCTCGGTCAGAATCTCGATATTTCGAGGTTCCGGCTCGAAGGCTAAGACCCGACCCTGCGGACACCGCCCCGCAGCAATTAAGCTGTAGAGCCCGATGTTGGCACCGACATCTAAAACGTTCAGGTCCGACCGGACCAGCAGATCGCGCCAGCACTTAATCGAGCCTGGCTCATAGACCCCCAGCGACAGGGCACCGGACACCACAGGGTCCTCACGGTTGAGGATTATCGTCCCCTCCGGAAGGGTAAGCGTCGCAGGAATCATACGGCGCAGCAGGTGGTTCGCCAGCCATCTGAGGGGCGCAGGCCTCAGGATCACCGTATAGATAAAGGCCGGCCCACCCGCCGGCAGGCGCTTCAATGCGCCCGAGACAAAAGTTCTGAGCACGCCCTAGACCTCACGCTTCGGGAAGATGAGGAAGCGCATGATCACAAAATTCCAGGCTGCGATTAAGATCATCAGGAACAGTTGGGCCAACAAGTAGGGCCAGCCCACCTTGTCGACCAGCACATAGAGCAACGCCGCGTTGATCGCCGAATTGGCCGTAAACAGGGCCACAAACGCGATCAATTGCATCCAGCTCCGATCCTGGCCGTGGCCCTGGAAGGTCCAGCGCTGCTGCAGGAAGAAGCTGACAAAGAACGAGACCACCGAGGCGATCACGACCGAGTGGATGTACCAAAGCCCGACCTTTTCGGTGAACACGTACAAAAGCCCGATCAGCGTCAACGCCGCCGCGCCACCGGAGACGCCGTAGCGGAACACGGTTCCGACCAATGCCAGGATCGGTGCCGGGATAACCACTGCGGCAAGTCGGGGAAGCGGGGTCATTCAGGCGCGCCAAACCCGACGCGCTCGCGCACCAGGTAGATCGGCCGGCCCTTCACCTCTTGATACATCCGCCCGATGTATTCACCCATGACTCCTAGGGCGATCATTTGCAGGGCAAAGCCGAAGAGGATCACCACCATCAGCGAGGCGTAGCCGGGTACGTCGCGCCCGTGCGCCAAAACTTGGACGATGATGACCCCGGCGAAGACCAATGCGAGGAAAGCCGCCGCCGCGCCAACCCCCGTCCAGACCTTCAGCGGCAAGGTGGTGAAGGCGGTCAGCCCGTCAATGGCGAACCGGATCAGCTTGAAATAGCCCCAGGACGTCGCGCCCTCGCGTCGGGACGGCCGGACATAGGGCACGCCGACCTGACGAAAGCCGACCCAGGCAAACAGGCCCTTCATGAAGCGGTTGCGTTCCGGCAATTGCCGGAGCGCCTCCACGACCGCCCGGTCCATCAGACGAAAATCGCCGGTACTTTCGGGAATGCGATAGTCGGAAAGTCGATTGAATAGCTGGTAGAAGGCGTTGGCCGTCAGGCGCTTCATCGCCGTGTCGCTGGCCCGATCAGCCCGCACGCCATAGACCACATCATAGCCCTGCTCCCAAAGACTCAGGAACTCCGAGATCAGTTCTGGCGGGTCCTGTAAATCGGCATCCAAAGGCACGACCAGGTCACCGGTGGCCGCTTCGATGCCGGCGGTGAGCGCCGCCTCCTTGCCGAAGTTGCGGCTGAGCACGATGAGTTTCACACGCGGATCGATCGCCGTGCGCGCCAGCAGGCGGGCATAGGTGTCATCGCGACTGCCGTCGTCTACGCAGACAAACTCCAGACCAAGACCCAGGTTCGATAGGGTCTCATCCAGACGCTCGAACAGTCGGTTGAGGCCTGCCGCCTCATTGAACATAGGCAAGACGAGACTGAGCTTACATCCGGCTCGCGAGCGAAGCTGGCTGGGAGGTGAGGTGGCGGCGCTCATCGTCGAACCGGTGCCCGACCGGTCAGCAAAATTCCCAGCCCGACCGTCGCGATGAGCAAACTGAACACATTCGAGGGGAAGATGTAGCGCGCGTCAGCCGCCGGAGCCGCGACAAACAGCAGCGCCGGATAGGCGTAGACACCGGCCAGTAGGGCCAGGATCAACAGCGCAAACTGCCGATTCGCCGCAGCCGCGACCAGACCAAGGACGCTCGCCATGCCGTAGAGCACCCACGGTCGGCGGATCATTTCATCGGCATGGCCCTTCACATAATTCACGACCTGCTGGGACAGTTGTGGATGGCTCAACGCTAGGCCAAAGGGATTCGGATCGATTGTACCGTGGGTGGGATAGAAGACCTCGTCCTTAGCCATGCCCATCTGCTCCGCCATGACCGCCGCCCGGTGAGCGAGGTAGCATCCGGGCTCGGCTATCAGAAGATGCGCCCAGGTTCGTTCGACAGCACCACCGGCGTTGGTCTCGAGCATCCGTGGCACGCCAGGCTGGGGTGTGAGGGTCATCAGCATGTGGCGCGGATCATAGGCGCGCCGAATTTGCGCCACAGAAATCGGCTGGCCATTGGTGATCCCTGCGGGAAGATAGTTGTGACCTGCGCAAGCCGAGACGCCGATGACGTCAAACTCCTGGGTCGCGGAGAAATTCTGCGCGTTGGGCAGACGCAACAGGTCAGGCAGCCGCCATTGAGTGGAAGCCCAAGCGGCGACCAATCCTAGGACAACCAGATGCACGACGATCGTTCGCGCGAGCAGGCTAGGGCCACCTCCCAGAAAAGGCCGCCAGACCATCAAAGCCAGCGTCGGGCCGACGAGGACAAAAGCATTATAACGTAAACCGACCGACAGACACATCGACAGGATGGCCAGGATCAGAAGCGGTATCGACCGCGCTTGCGCCCCCGCCAACCAGAGGCCCAGGCCTAAGATCGCGAAACCGCCCGTCGGCACATCGCGCCACTGCGAGCCGAGTGTGCCCAGCAGGGTCGGGAAAAACACCAAGCCCCCGACAAAGAACCCGCAGAGCATCCAGGCCAACATCCGACGGCCGACCAAGGCGTGCAACGTGAGCCCTGCGCCGAACATCAGAGCGAAGGTCTGGGCCAGGAACAGACCCCCCGTATCCGCCCCCACCGCGCGGCTGGCGACGAACATATAGCTGTGCAAGGGCGGCCAGAGGGCGGTGCGCACGCCATAGCGCGCCTGCTCATAGGCCAAGAGGCTGTCGTACGACATATAGCCCGGCCAGGTTGGATAGCAGGCCAAGGCCGTGACGACGGCGGCGGCGAGCGCGAGCGCAACCCAAGGGGGGCGGTTCAGGAAATCGGCAGGTCCCGGCACGCCAGTAACGCTCCACTCACCCGAGGCGGGCTATTCGGTAAGCATCCTCTAGAACTCGATATGCCCCAGCACGCAGATGCTGTCGTCGCCCGTCAAGCCGTAGACGTCCAGCGGACCCGATTTGACCGCTATATCAGCATTCCAGCCCGTCGCGGGATCAGTGATCTCAGGGATCGACACCGGAACGTCCGACCTGGCCACCCCACCTTCACCGGCACCCACGATGCGATAGGACTTGTCGACCAGAACCACCCGCTCAATCCGGGCCTTTTTGGCCAGATCCCAACCCCAGCCGTGCAGTTGAACACCCGCAGGTAGGCCGGAATAGACTTTCTGGACGATGTCCGTGTTGCCTTTGCAAAGGCCGGTGGCGGGAAATATGTCGCGGAGCGGCTTTCCAAGCATCGTCTGAGACCAGGCCGGGGCAGGCGGCGTACCAACAGGCTCGGCGGCGGCGACCTTGGCCTTTGCCGTCTCAGCGGTCGCGGGCTTGTCGCGCCACTTCGGTTGGTCGCAGGCAGCTAGCCCTGTTAGGGCCGCAAGAACAGGAAGGACGGAAAGGAGTTTTGAGGTCATGTCCAAACACTTAGGCCGCCGCCACGGTGGCGCGCAACAGGGGCTGGGGAAAGGCCGGCAAACAAGGACGCGCCACCGTAGCCTCAGCCCACTGCCGCCAGTCCCGCCGCCTCGACCCGAAACCCCTGAGAGCGCCCAGCTAGACCGTCGAACAGCATCTCATCGGTACCGGTCAGGAAAGCTTGAAGACCCAACACCTCGATCTCGTCGAACAGCGCCGCGCGGCGGCGCGCGTCTAGATGCGCGGCGACCTCGTCCAGCAACAGGATCGGAGCGGGGGCGGCCGCAACGCGGGCCAACCGCGCGGCCTGAGCCAGCACCAAGTTCAACACCAGGGCCTTCTGTTCGCCCGTCGAACACTCGGCGGCGCTACGATCTTTTTCCACGTGAACGACGCCGAGATCACCCCGATGCGGACCGGTGAGCGCCCTTCCTGCCGCAGCGTCACGGTCCCGTGCGCCGGCCAGAGCACGGACGAGTGCCACCTCGATCTCTGCGGTCTCGACGCCCTCGCCGGCCATCTGCTCCCACGCCCCGCTGAGCGACAGGCGCGCCTGCGGAAAAGCACGCTCGCCGCGCGTCTCGATCTCAGCGGTCAAGGCGGTCAGCGTGCGTGCGCGCGCCGTGGACATCAAAGCGCCTACCTGACCCAGCCGCGCCTCCAGGGCGTCTAGCCACGCACTGTCAGTCGAGCCGTCGGTCAACAGCCGGGTGCGCTCACGCAACGCTTTCTCATAGACCTGGACATGGGCCGCATGGATTGGCTCGGCCGAGAACACCAGCCGATCAAAAAACTTTCGCCGCTCGGCGGCACCCTCCAGGAACAGGCGGTCCTGGGCTGGGGTCATCCAGACCTGCCGAGTGTGCTCGGCTAGGCGGCTAGGCGGTACAGCCTCGCCCTCTACCCGCACGAGGCGACGCGCGGCACCCGCCGTCTCGACCCCGGTACCCAGACGGGTCTCCTCAGCGCCCGCGCGAACCGTCACCGACACGGCCCAGGCGCGGCCCACCGCCTCACCGGGCAGTCTGCGGCCCACTTCGCCGAGACCCGAGCCCCTAAGGCCACGCCCTGGGATCAGGAAACTGACCGCTTCAAGCAGGTTGGTTTTGCCCGCACCATTGGGTCCCGACAACCACACGGGTCGCCCGTCCAGTACCAGTTCGGCACCGGCATAGGACCGGAAGTCGGTCAGGATCAGACGGATTAAGGCACAGGAAGTCACCTGCGCTTCTTAGCGTGCTTCATCCGCGTGTGCGAACCGGGGCATTGCTGTCCGCTTTCCGCCAGCGCCAGGTCACAGTTTGCGCGATAGATGCAGCCTACCGAGGTAGCCACGTATGACCCAAGTCGCCAAAGCCAAACACTTCCATACCCTTCACGCCGGTCCGCAGGTTCTGGTCCTGGCCAATGTCTGGGACGCCGCTAGCGCCGCCGTCGTCGTCGACGCCGGCGCAAAAGCCTTAGCCACATCATCGGCGGCGGTCGCCTGGACCTATGGCGAGGCCGACGGTGACATCCTGGCGGTGCAGACCACCTGCGCCATGGTCTCCGCTATCGTGCGTGTCACAGACCTGCCGGTGAGCTGTGACTTCGAGGGCGGGTTCACCGATGACTTGGGCGACTTGGCCGACAACATTGCCCGGGTGATCGACGCTGGTGCCGTCGGGATCAACTTCGAGGATGGTGGACGCGCGCCTGACCTACATGCCCGCAAGATCGCTGCTGCCCGCGCTGCCGCCGACAGGACCGGCGTTCCCCTTTTCATCAACGCGCGGTCCGATATCTACTTACGGGGCTTGGTCACGGGCGAGGCCGCCGAGGCAGAGGTGATTCGGCGGGCGGGGCTTTACGTCACCGCCGGGGCCAGCGGCATCTTTGTGCCCGGCGCAGCCGATGTCGAACTCATCCGCAGGCTGGTTGCCGCCATCGCAGCGCCGCTCAATCTGATCGCTTGGCCGGGCGTACCCGATGCCAAGGTGCTGGCATCGCTCGGCGTTCGTCGGCTCAGCGCTGGGACCGCGACCTTCCGTGCTGCCTTTGCTACCCTGGCGCAGGCGTCGGCAGCGTTTCTAAGCACCGGGGATTCCGCCACGCTATTGGCGGCGGGCGGCGGCGCACCCAACCTCCAGAAGCGGTTCAGTTAGTGGGTGGACGCACCATAGGCGCGTACGAAGGCACCGCTGAGGTCCCTGGCCAGCTGGTCCGTCGACAAGGGCCGAAGCGCGGCACCGTTCAGCTGGTCCTGATGCAGGCTGGCAACCAGCAGCGGGGTCATCAGCATCAGCGCGGCTATGCGTGTGTCCGCGTCGATCATATCGCCACGGCGGATGTGCTCGGCTAGCCGCGCCTCCAGAGCAACCAGTGTCGGCTCGACGATGTGGGTGAGGGTCGAGCGGCTGACTTCGGCGTCCAGCAGGCCCTCGGCCAGGCTGACCGCAAACACGTCGCCTAGACGTACCTCGCGCGGCGCCCGCAAGGCATCGACCAGAGCCACGGCATAGTCATGGATGGACTCCGGAAAAGCCTTATCCGAGGTCCGCTGAGCGTCCAGGCCCCGACGCCCTAGGCGCAGGCACTCCTCTAACACCGCATCCACCACCTCGCGGCGGCCACCAAAATAGTGGCGCAGAGTCGGCACGGTGACGTCCGCCGCAGCGGCTAGATCGCGCAGGCTGGGCCGCGCGACCTCGCGCCGCATCAACCGCTGGGTCATGCGACGCAGCAGTTCACGGCGTTTCTCTTCGTGGTCCGAGTCTCGGGAACCCTTCGGTCTCGACAATGGCGCGGTCCTCTTAGCCAGCTCACCTAGCGTGAAGGTTTCACGGGGGCAATGGCTACACTATCGTCGTGTTGAAGCCGTCACGACATGTATGGATTTGATGCATGCGGCGGGTGACCTTGCCGCCGCCTCAGCCTATCGTTGGGTATGATGCAAACGCCCGACGCCGCAACCACACCGGTGGACCCCTCCGACAACGCGCCCACCGCCACTGGATCGGCGGTCCGGCTCTATCTGGTCGACGGCTCAGGCTTCATCTTTCGCGCCTATCACGCCCTACCGCCGCTGACCCGCAAGTCGGACGGCGCGCCCATCGGGGCGGTCAGCGGCTTCTGCAATATGATCTGGAAGCTGCTGGTGGACATGAAGACGTCCGCCGAGGCACCGACCCACCTAGCCGTGATCTTCGACCATTCCGCGACGACGTTCCGGAATGAGATGTACGACCAATACAAGGCGCACCGGCCGCCCACGCCTGAGGACCTGATCCCCCAGTTCCAGATGGTCCGTGAGGCGACGCGGGCGTTTGGCGTTCCGTCGATTGAACTGAAAGGCTACGAGGCCGACGATCTGATCGCCGCGTACGCGACCAAGGTTCGCGATCTTGGCGGCGAAGTGGTTATCGTCTCGTCCGATAAGGACCTGATGCAACTGGTCGACGACCGGGTGACGATGCTGGACACCATGAAGAACCTGAAGATCGGCATCGATCAGGTGGCCGAGAAATTCGGGGTGACGCCGGACAAAGTCATCGACGTTCAAGCGCTGTGCGGCGATTCGGTGGACAATGTACCGGGTGCACCGGGCATCGGCATCAAGACCGCGTCGCTGCTGATCAATGAATACGGCGACCTCGATACGCTGTTGGCCCGGGCCGGCGAGATCAAGCAGGACAAACGCCGCCAGACCCTGATCGACTTCGCCGACCAGATCCGTCTGTCGCGCGAGCTGGTGCGGTTGGACATCAACACGCCGCTGCCCGAGCCTCTGGAAGCGCTGATCGCCGATGACCCCGACCCGGCGGTCCTGGCGGCGTTTTTGGAAAAGATGGAGTTCCGCACTCTGGCCAAGCGGATCGGCGACGGCAAAGCCGGTCAGGCCCAGCCCGGCGGTATCACGGTCAGCGCAACGCCATCCCCGGAAGCCCGTGCGCTCGAACCTCCGAAGCATGGCACCATCGACACCACGGCCTATGACTGCGTCCAGGACCTGACCGCCCTCGATGCCTGGATTGCGCGCTGCACAGCGGCGGGCGTCATTGCCTTTGATACCGAGACCGACGCGCTGTCGGCCTCGAGCGCTGGATTGGTCGGCGTCTCCTTGGCCACCGCGCCGGGCGAGGCCTGCTACATCCCATTGGGGCACGCGCACGAGAGTGAGGGCGGCTTGCAGCTCGACGCCCCCGCCGACCTCACCCAGATCCCGATGACCGAGGCAATCGCCCGCCTGAAGCCGCTGCTTGAGGACCCCTCGGTCCTCAAGGTAGCCCAGAACTCAAAATACGATCTAGCCGTTTTGGAGCGCTACGGCATTCGCGTGGCACCCATCGAGGACACCATGCTGATCAGCTTTGCCCTGGAGGGCGGGCTGCACAAAAGCCACGGCATGGACGAGCTGTCCAAGCGCCTGCTGGATCACACACCCATCGCCTTCAAAGAGGTGGCCGGGATCGGCAAGGCGCAGAAGAGCTTCAAGTACGTCGACCTCAAACCCGCTACCGCCTACGCCGCCGAGGACGCCGATGTCACCTTGCGCATTTATGAGCACCTGCGGCCCCGCCTGGCGCGCGAACATCTGCTGACCGTCTATGAGACTCTAGAGCGACCGATGCCACCTGTGCTGGTCGAGATGGAACTGGCCGGTATAAAAGTTGATACGGATCGCCTGCGCCAGCTCTCCCACGACTTCTCCGTCAGGATGGTGGAGTTGGAGGCCGAGGCTCACCGGGTCGCGGGACGGCCCTTCAACCTCGGCAGTCCCAAACAGATCGGCGAGATCCTGTTTGGCGAGATGGGCCTTGCCGCCGGCCGCACCACCGCGACCGGGGCCCAATCCACTGACGCCTCGATGCTGGAGGACTTGGCCGCCCAGGGGCACGAATTACCCCGCGTCCTGCTGGATTGGCGCCAAGTGGCCAAACTCAAAGGCACCTATACCGACAATCTGGTGGCGGCGATCAACCCTAAAACCGGGCGCGTACACACGTCCTATTCGCTGGCGGCGGCCACAACCGGCCGTCTAGCCTCATCCGATCCCAATCTGCAGAACATCCCGATCCGCACGGAGGAGGGGCGCAAGATCCGCAAGTGCTTCATTGCCCAACCGGGCTATCTGCTGATCAGCGCGGACTATTCCCAGATCGAACTGCGCCTGTTGGCCCATATCGGCGACATCCCGCAGCTGAAACAAGCCTTCGCCGACGGCCTCGACATCCACGCCATGACGGCCTCGGAAATGTTCGGGGTGCCCATCGAGGGGATGCCCGCCGAGACCCGCCGCCGCGCCAAGGCGATCAACTTCGGCATCGTCTATGGCATCTCAGCCTTTGGTCTAGCCAACCAGCTGTCGATCCCGCGCGACGAGGCCGGGGCCTATATCAAGACCTATTTCGAGCGCTTCCCCGGCATCCGAACCTATATGGACCGCATGCAGCAACAGGTGCGAACCGCCGGGTTCGTGACCACCATCTTTGGCCGCAAAATCTATGTCCCCGCCGCCCAAGGCCGCACGCCCGCCGAGCGCGCGTTTGGCGACCGCGCAGCCATCAACGCCCCGATCCAGGGTGCCGCCGCCGATGTGATGCGCCGCGCCATGATCCGCATGCCTCAGGCATTGCGCGACGAAGGCCTAACCGCAAGGATGCTACTGCAGGTGCACGACGAACTGGTTTTCGAGGCCCCGGACGCTGAGGCCGAGGCCGTGATCGCCGTGGCTAAGCGGATCATGGAACGGGCAGCCGAACCCGC
>JAYTWT010000186.1:0-11642 GCA_043743295.1 Alphaproteobacteria bacterium
ATCGAGGCCTTCATCCTGTCGGGCTATCCGCACGCTGCCGAGGCGGACCTGTTCGCAAGGCACGTCCTGCCGAATCTGGAGCACGGGCCGCTGGTGTAGAGGGGCTCCGCCGCCGACAAAGTCGCTCCGTCAGTCGTCCGTCAGCTTTGGTCCCCGCGACAGCGACGCCAGAAGCGGCATCTGGAGCAGCAGGGAACCACCCAGGGCGAGCTGCGATGGGCCGAAGTCGCCCGTCAGGTGCTCGCGCAGCGCTTTGGGAATGGAGCCTACCGGGGCCAGGGGGTTGCTGGCGGCAAGCGCCTCGAAGCGGGCATCGTCCGCGGCGAGATCTCCGGATAGGTCGCCGATGCGTTCGAAGATCATGGCGCTGGCCGTGGGCGTGCGCCCGGAATCCAGCGCTGAGCCCAGGGTCAGGCCGTCGATCACCTCGGCGCGGGCCGTGGCCACGCCGTTGAAGATGCCAAATAGCAACGCGCCACTGGTGACGTCGGCGGCGATGCAGAAGAGCTGGTTGTGGATGGGGAGCATCCAGCCCTCGACCAGTGTGCCGCCAGCGCCCATGCGCAGGCTGAGTAGACCGGTTTCTTCCATGCGGATCATGCCGTGATCGTGCAGAAACCGGCCCGGCTGCAGGACGAAGGGGCGTGTCGATCTGAAGAACCCCTGATAGGCGGCACCTCGGAGCGCGGTTGCAGCGCGGATTTGATCGAGGATCGCGAGTGGGAGGCCGGATCCCGCAGACGTCGATGGGATCGCGTCTGGGTCGGCACCGATCAGTTCGGCAAGTCCCGCCAAGCTCCTGTCCCAACTCAGGTTCGTGAACTTAGGCTCCAGGCGCGCAATCTGCGCGGTCAGCAGTGAGCGGTTGTGTTCGGATGGAACGACGGCGCCGGTGACCCAGCGACCGACGACCGATTTATCAACGCCCAGGTCCGCCGCCAGCCGCACGCGGCTGATCGAAAACGCCTTCAGGACAAAAGCCAGCTTTTCGGAAAAGGCCGTGGACATCCCTGCGGGCGTAGGCTTGGGAAATGAACATCCGATTTACCGACCGTGCACCAGCGTGCGCCTGCGTGCGCGTTAATGCGCGTTGACGCTACTGCTCGCACTCAATCGGAACACCTAACCTGGCCGTGCTGCTGAGATTGGCGGCGACCCAGCGCCAATGCGGCCGTGGGCCCCATTGAACAGGGAACAGAACTCATGAGTATCAAGTGGCTTGCTGCGGCAAGCGTGGTCATCGCGACCCTTATGTTGAGCCAAAGCGCCTACGCTGCGGCCATCGTCCGCACCTACGACATCGAAGCCTCGCGCTTTGTGCAGGTGTTCGGCACCGATACAACGCACCCGCAGGACCCGGTGCACCTGAACGTCACTCTGGCCTTTGACAATAGCGCCGATGTCGGCATCACGACAAGTGGCATCACCGTCAACGCCTTCGACCTGCCGTACAGCATGGAGTTCGCGTATACAGCCTTCACCGACAGCCTTTCTCTGGCGACCGAATTAGTGGCCAGCAATAGTTGCAGCCCGGGACATGGCACATTTTGCGCCTTCATTCATGACGCGACCGGCGCCAACCCCACTCTGATCTTTTTCAACAATTCGCTGAACACTACCCCGCAAAACGTCTGGGTCGCTGAGACCCGTTCGCTGACCTTCTCCGACGCGCCGGTCATCGACAGGGGCGTGCCCGAGCCCAGCGTCTGGGCGATGCTGCTTATGGGCTTCACGGGGATGGGCGCCATACTTCGCCGGCGCCGGACAGCCGGTTCAGCGATGGTGGGATAGCACCCAGATACTGATCATCCACGTCGAGCCCGCCCACTTCAGATTCTTATGCATGAAGCGGGCGGGCTCCGAGGCTGGCACGGGTGGTTACGCGCCCGCTCTTCGGCGGGTAGTCCCCCTTCCCCATGTCTGAGAAAGGCAAGGCGGGGTTGCATTGTCGGCACTATATAAAGTACCGTGCACCACGAAAGGTGCATGATCGTGACGGATCCAATGCCCAAGGTGCTGTTGGTTTTCTATTGCAGCGCCAGCGGCAATGAACCGGTTCGCGATTGGCTAAAGCAGATGCCGCAAGACAACCGTCTGACTGTCGGGCGCGATCTCCAACGCGCGCAATACCGATGGCCTGTCGGGATGCCGCTGTGCCGACCGATGGGGCGCGGCCTGTGGGAGATCAGGACGTCGCTGCCTGACCGGACCATTGCTCGGGTCTTGGTCTGTCATCATGAGGGCCAGCTTTATGCCCTGCATGGCTTCATCAAGAAAACCCAAACAACGCCGGACGACGCGCTGAACATCGCATTGCGACGACAGAAGGAGGTACAGGATGGCTAACATTCGCGCGGGATCATCCATCGATGAGTTTCTGAGGGATGAGGGGGTTCTCGAGGCCTTTCAGGCCCAGGCGATCAAGGAAGTCATTGCCTGGCAGCTGGCAGAGGCGATGAGGGCAGGCAATATCAGCAAGCGGCGGATGGCTGGACTGATGCACACCAGCCGTAGCCAGGTGGACCGTGTCCTCGATCCCACGGATGGCAATGTCACCCTGGATACGCTCCAGAAAGCGGCGGCGGTGCTGGGGCGCAAGGTGCAGTTTGAGTTGGTGTGAGGGGGATGAAAATGCGTCCCGCGACACCTCTCGTGCTACGAAGGCGACCTCCTCAAACCCGATCTTGGTCCGCCCTATGAACCTTCTCTACATGGACGAGACCTACTCCAATAAATCCCTGCCAAAGAGCGCCCAATTCACAGCGCTTACCGCGATGCTTTTGCCGTCTGACAGGCATGCAGAAGTCAGGGCGCGATACTATGCGGCCGTCGCCATGGCGGTCGAAGCTTCAAACGGCGTCATACCGCCGGTCGTCGAAATCCATGCCGCTGAGCTTCTTCCAGGCTGTGCAGATGAAATCAAATTCAGTTTTCTCGCTCAGATTGCATCTATAGTTTCTGAAATGAATCTCAAAGTATATCGAATTGGATATTTTAATACAGAAGATATTATTTCAATGTGTAAAAATGAGAAAGGCGTTTTAGGTCTCGCATTTTCGAGTTTGTTAGAAATAATCAAACCAGAATTGATCATCAATCAGATTTGGCCCGTAATGGAGACGGATTGGTCTAAGGATCAAGATAAAGCTTTTGCAGGCCAAGTTCAGTGGTCCGACCACATTGAGTCTCGAATTGGACCTGGATTCCTGACACGTGATGTTGCCAATCTGGGTGAGGTATTGTACTCAACCAAGAGATCGGTACATGGATCAATCGTCGATTGTGTTGGATATCTGCTCAATGCACGAAGTCTATCAGGCCTAGGGGTCTCATTGACGCCATTCAAAGAACGCTTGGCTGAGATATCTGAAGGCCTTCTTCCATCGGTTCGATTCAATGAGATAATTGCAATGAGCTTCAAGGCTCCGCCGGCGGGCTATATCCCCGAAGGACCTTTTCGGTATGCGTTCTCGATAGTCCCCAGCGACAAATGAAGCGAAGCCTCGCCAGAAGATTCAAGTTCAGCGAACAGGTCCGCCGGTGTCTCGTAACGCGCACTGCCTTACGCTATCAGCCTTCTCAGCCTTCTGCGGGGACAGGTTAACCTGTCACCTTGTCCACTTTATCGCTCCCCCTTTCCCGTGTCTGAGAAAGGAAGGGTGATGGTATCCTCGTCTATCAAGCGCGGAGAACCTACCATGACGATTGCTGGCGGCTGCCATTGCGGGGCGATCCGCTATGAGGTTGAAGGCGAGGCGATGACGCATGCGCTGTGTCACTGCACCGACTGTCGGCGCAGTGCGGGCGCGCCGATGGTGGCCTGGACGATGTATCCGCAAGCGGCGCTGCGCGTCACCCAAGGTGAGCCACAGGTCTATGCCTCGTCGAAGCATGGGCGGCGGGCGTTCTGTGCCGCGTGCGGAACCGGCCTCTTCTATCGCAATGACGAGAACCTGCCCGGCATCGTCGATATCCAGAGCGCCACCTATGACGACCCAAATGCTATCCCCGCCCAGGCCCATATTCAGGTGGCTGAGCGCATCGGCTGGATGGCTGATGCGCACAAGTTGCCTGCGTTTGAACGGTTTCCGCCACAGTATGGATAGGCCACCTCAGTGCAACGACACCGGTAGCATGTCCCCCGCGTCCGCCCCGTCGTCTACCACGGTGATCCTCGGCAGCAGCAGGTGGATCCAGGCCAGCGCGAGTAGGTACGACGCCCCCGCGAACACGAACAGCGGGCCGTAGCCCAGCCCCGCCGTCAGTACGAGACCCGCCACCTTAACGATCGTCATGCCGCCGATGTTGCCGCAAAATGCCGCAAAGCTGGTCACTCGTCCGACCTTGGCTTTCTCGGTAACGTCGGCGATCAGGGCGAAGAGGTTGGTGGAGAAGCCTTGGTGCGCGGCCAGGACCACGGCCAGTATAGCGGCGGCCTCCCATGCGCTGCTCGCCTGTGACGCTAGGGGCAGCACCAGCACCAGTACGCCGCTGAGCAGCATGGCCAGCTTGCGCACCCGATTGACCGGATAGCCCTTGGCCAGGAACTGGGTCGCTGCTGCGCCGCTGACCAGCGCGCCCAGGGCCCCGCCAGCATAGGCCAGGGCGAGGGGCGGGCCGATGGCGACGCCGGTGAGGCCAAACTGCCGATGCAGGAAGTCCGGCATCCAGAATAGTAGCAGCCACCAGGTGGAATCGCTGAGCAGCTTGGCTCCCGAGATCGCCCAGGTGGCCTTGTCCTTGAGGATCGACGGGCCTCGGACGGTTGGCGCCGCAACGGTTTTGGGCGGTGCGACATCGCCGAACTGGATCGTCCGCGTCGAGACCAACCACACCGCCGACCAGACAACGCCGGCGATCCCGGCCATCACGAACGCACCTCGCCAGCCGAACGGCAGCGCCATGAAGGGGATCAGGATCGGCGCACTGATCGCGCCCACACTGGAGATCGCGTTGATTAGGCCGAAACCGAATGATCGCTGGTTCGGCGGTAGGATCGTCGCGACCGTCTTAACGGCGGACGGTGTCGCCATAGCCTCGGTGATGCCGAGCCCGATCCGGCAGAGTACGAACTGGTTGAAACTGTGGGCCAGGCCGTGAAACATCGCCGCGATGCTCCAGGTAAATACCCCGATCACATTGGCCCATTTGACGCCGATCTTGTCGACCAGCGGGCCTGAGAGCAGCAGGGCGATGGCCATCGATCCCTGGAACCAAGCGCCCAGCGTTCCGTAGTCGTCATCCGACCAGCCGAGTTCTGTCGCCATCTCGGGCTTGAGCACCGAGATCACTTGGCGGTCCACCAGGGCTAGAATTCCGGCCATGGCCAGGAGCGTAAACAGCATCCAACGGCGTGTTGATGACAAGTGCGATCCTCCCCAGGTGACGCATCCGCGCCCGAGCCGACTGCGCGACTTTGGACTTGCCGGAACGCCGTGTCTGCGAGAATGGTCACAATAAGTCAGCGCTGTCAGAAAGTTTTTTCGGAGGAATGCACTTGGGTGATATGGTCCGTTACGGCTTGGTCGGCACCGGCATGATGGGCGTCGAGCACATCAACAATCTGGCCATTACCCCGGGCGCTGTGATCACCGCGCTGGCAGATCCGGTTGAGCGCTCGCTGGGCTGGGCGCGCAAGGCCCTGGGCGACCGCGCCGACCAGGCGCAAGTGTTTGCCGACAGCGCCGCCTTGGCCAAAAGCGGGCTGGTCGACGCGGTGATCGTGTCCAGCCCCAACAACACTCATCGCAGGGTGTTGAAGCCACTGTTCGACGAAGGCCTGCCGATCCTCTGTGAGAAGCCGCTGGCCACCACTCTGGAGGATGCCCGCTGGGTCGTGGAACAGGCGGAGCGTACGTCGGTCCCGTTCTGGACGGCGATGGAGTACCGCTACATGCCGCCAGCCGAGGCCTTTGTCGCGCAGATCGAGGCGGGCCGCATCGGCGCTCTGCGTATGCTGTCGATCCGTGAGCACCGCTTTCCGTTCCTGGTGAAGGTCGGCGACTGGAACCGTTTCTCGGAGAATACGGGCGGCACGATGGTCGAAAAATGCTGTCATTTCTTTGACTTGATGCGTCTGATCACGAAATCCGAGGCGGTCCGCGTCTATTGCTCCGGTTCCATGGACGTGAACCACGTCGACGAAAACTATGGCGGTCGCACGCCCGATATCATCGACAACAGCTACACCACCGTCGACTTCGCCAACGGCGTGCGGGCGCTTTTGGACCTGTCGATGTTTGCCGACGGGGCAGAAAATCAAGAAGAGATCACGGCGGTTGGCGACAAGGCGCGCTTGGATGTGCTGATCCCGTCCGGCGATCTGATCTATTCGCCGCGCGTTGGATTCGCCCAGCCCAAGCAGGTCGAGCGGCACCGGATCGAGGTGGACGAGACCGTGCTGAAGGCCGGCTCCCACCACGGTTCGACGTACTATGAGCACCAGAAGTTCAACGCCGCCGTGCGCGGGGTAGGTCCTGTCGAGGTCACTGCGCGTGACGGCCTGATGGCGGTGGCCATCGGAACCGCCGCCGAAATCAGTGCAAAAGAGCAACGCGTCGTGGAAATGCGCGAACTCGGCTTCTGACTCATGTGACGAATCCGTGGCGGTTCTGGGCCTAAACCGGTATGACAGCGCCAGACATTCAAGAAACGACCAACAAAAACCCCGAGGAAGACATGACCAAGAGCTTTTTGATCGCGGGAGCGGGCGTTGCCGCCATGCTCTCCGCTACCCCGGCCATGGCCCAAACGGGCGCCGCCGATGATTCTACCGCTGTTGCCGAAATTGTGGTCACCGCCCAGAAGCGCGTAGAGAAACTTCAGGACGTGCCGCTGGCCGTCTCGGTTGTCTCGGGCGCGGCCATCGCCGCCAGCGGTGCCGTGAACCTGGAAGGCGCGCAGTACCTCGTGCCGACCCTGAACTTCCGCAAGTCGGGCACCACGATCAACCAGTCGCTGTTCCTGCGGGGCGTCGGCACCTCGACGTTCTCGATCGCTGGTGAGCCCTCGATCTCCACCGTCGTCGATGGCGTGGTCTACAGCCGGGCTGGCGAAGCCTTCAGCGACCTAATCGACATCGACCGCTTGGAAGTTCTGCGCGGCCCGCAAGGCACACTGTTCGGCAAGAACACGTCCGCCGGCGTCGTCAACATCATCACCAAACGCCCGGGTGCGGAGCTCGGCGGCTTCCTGGAAGGCGGCTATGCCAGCAATGGCGATGAGTACCGCCTACGCGGTGCCGTCGACGTGCCGCTCAGCGACATGATCAAGAGCCGGGTCACTGCCTTCTACGGCACTTACGGCGGCAACATCCACAACGTCACCACTAACTCACGCGTCAACGGCTATGAGCACTGGGGCGTCCGCGCCGTGGTGACCGCCGATGTCTCCGAGGCCCTGGCGCTGACCCTGATCGCCGACTACCGCAAGAGCGACGACGACTGCTGCGCCGAACTGATCGGTACCGTGCCGACCAACCTGACGGCCACCGTCCTGCCGACCCCGCGCGGCGACAGGACACGCACCGTCGCCCAGAACCTGGTCACCGCGACCACTGAGAAGAGCGGCGGCGTCTCGCTGCAGGCTGACTGGAACGTGGGCAGCCACGTCCTGACCTACATCGGCTCGTATCGCGAGTACGACAACACCGAGACCCGCGATGGCGACTGGCTGCCGCAGGCCTATGTGGGCTTTACCCAACTCCACGACCTGGGCCCGCAGACCAGCAATACGATGACCCAGGAAATTCGGATCACCTCACCGGCCGATCACAAGCTCTCCTATGTGGTCGGTGCCTATTACTCACGCGCTGAGACCGAGCGGACCTTCACCCGCAACGACGTGGTCTGCAGCCTTACGCCTGCACCGACTGTGATCACGCCCTGCTCGGCGGCGGGCACGGTCATCACCCGGCCTAACGGTTCGGCCACGTTCGGCTCGACGTTCAAGAACTTCGCCCTATTCGGTCAGGGCGTTTACAACCTGACGGACCGCCTGCGACTGATCGGCGGCCTGCGTTATACGTCGGACAAACTATCTGTGTTCCACAGCCGCGTCAGCCCTCTGACCGGTCCCGGCATCCAGCCCAGCTTCGGTCCGTTCGTCGCCAACCAGTCGAACGACAACCTCTCGGGCAAGGCCGGCATACAGTACGATATGGCACCGGAGACCACCTTCTACGCCACCTATGCGCGGGGCTATAAGGGCCCGGCCTACAACGTCTTCTTCAACCTCACCGCGACGGGCACTAACCCGATCGAAGCCGAGACCGCCGACAGCTACGAAGTGGGCATGAAGAACACGCTGATGGAGGGCAAGCTGATCCTCAACCTGGCTGGCTTCTACGCGAAGTATAACAACTTCCAGGCCAACAACCCCGACATTGTTGCCGGTGTGCTGGTCACCCGCTTCACCAACGCCGGTTCGATCTCGACCCGGGGCGGCGAGCTGGACATGATCTTCCGGCCCATGCGCGACCTCAATGTCACCGGCGGTGTGGCCTATACCGACGCCAAGATCGACCAGTTCAAAATCCCGACCAACGGCGTCATCACCGGCGTGGTACCCTCCGGCACCCAGCTGGCCTATGCGCCCAAGTGGAAGGGCTCGCTGGGCATGGACTACCGTATCCGCACCGGCAACTTGGTAGACGTGATTCTGGGCGCTCAGGGTTCGTACCAGACCAAGCAGCTCAGCCAGCTGGACGCCAATGCGGCCGTCCGCACCGCCACGACGATCCATGGCTACACGATGGTCGACCTTACAGCCGCCCTCGTCGATCCGGACGACAAGTACCGCGTTACCTTCATGATCAAAAACCTGTTCGACGAGAGCTTCGCCTCGGCGATCACCAGCGGCGGACCGGGCGGCAGCTTCCGCTACCTGATTCCCCGCGAAGCTGATCGCTATTACGGCGTGACGGCGCGGTTCAACTTCTGATCGACCTGAGGGGCCGGGCGGCGGAGCGATCCGTAGCTCGGCCCTATCTTTATGGGGTCGCCGCTCGCGCCAGGGCCGACGGCAGGTAGCTGTCCAGTTGCGCCAGTACGGCGATATAGGCCGCCATCGGCTTGCCCCAGGCGTCGGGGATGTCGGCCTCAGTGCCTGAGGCGTAGGCCGCCAGGGTGAAGGTCTTGTCCTTCGCCGCTGGATAGAGCGCCAGCACGCCGGCCGCATGCTTGGCCGTCATGGTCAGGATCAGGTCGGCGTGGCCTACGTCCGCCGCCTCCAGCCGCCGCGCCCGATGGCCGGCCACTTTGAAGCCGCGCCGGGCCATCAGCGTCGCCGCATTGGCCTCCGGTGTCTCATCAAACGGGTCGACGTCCAGCCCCCGCGAGATCACCACCAGAAACAGCCCACGTTTGGCGATGAGCGCCCGCGCCAACGTCTCAGCCATCAGGCTGCGGCCGGTGTTTCCCGTGTCAACGAAGGCGATCTTGAAGGGCTCGGCGGCGTGGGTTGAGGCCGGGAGCGCGGCGAGCGCGAGGGTTAGGGTCAGAAGGCGGCGGCGGGTGGTCATGGTACCATTGGACATCGCAGATTACTGACAGCGGCAAGAGCCCGCGTGGACCTTAACGTCAAGGGCGCGCTGTGGGCGATGGGCTCTACAACGCGCCTTTCTTGATCAGCCCAGCCAGGGCAGCATTCACGCGCGTCTGCCAGCCGCCGCCCGACGCGCGCAGGTGTCCCAGAACCTCGGCATCCAGGCGCAGGTTGACCGCCGGCTTGGGATTGGCAGCGCGCGGTCGCCCGCCCCGGTTGACCACGGTGTTGGGGAAGGCGGCGAGTTCCAGCGAAGATAGGCCTTCCGGGCCGACCGCGCGCGCGAAGTCATCCTCCGTCCACTCCGGATTGTCCGGATCGTCCAGATCAGGGTCTGGCAGTGCCGCCATCCGCGCCCTGATCTCAGCTATCTCGACCTTGGTAAATCTACCGGACATGACGACTGAACTCCTTCCAATGCGCGCGCCGCAAGCTGATCGCGCGAACCTCCCCATCTCGGATCGTGTAGGCGAGGCAATAGGTTTGCCCATCCAACATCCCGTACGCCCGAAGGCGACGCTCCTCGAATCTTGTGTCTAAAACCCGGGCAAGGACATCCAGCTCCGTCGCCCGTGCGAGTGACACGCCATGCTTGGCTATGTTGGCGGCGTCCTTAACAGGGTCGAACACGATATTCACGAGGTATTTGTATCCACAAAAAGATGGAATTTCAAGAGGGATGAGTGGTGCCCACAGACTGAGAGCAGATAATTTCCTCTCCGCGCCAAGCGATAGGGTTGGTAGGGGGGCAGACTCGAACCAGCCGCAATGCTGATGGCAACCCTAAGATTGAGGGCGTCGTCGCCAAGTCGATGGAGAACAGTACGCGTCCCGGTTCAGCCCGACCTTGACACCCCGCGCGGTGGAGACTGACTAAAACGGTATCTCGTCATCCAGATTGACTGAGCAGCCAACCGCCGCCTGTGACTGAATGGGCTTCGGTCTCTTGTCCTCAAGGACCTTCGGCACCGCAGCGGCAGCTATGGCTGCCTGCTCGGCGTTCGCTGCGTCTTCGTCGTCCTTGGAGTACCCAATAACCTTCATCACGGCGGCAATGGCATCGGGAAGCTTGATGACCGCCGCTTCGGCCTGGCTCAGCGTCGTGGCAATGCTAGCAATGATGATGAGGGTCTTTGAGAGGTCAGTCCGCCCCTTGCTTGTAAGCTCCGCCTTGAGGGCTTCTAATCGTTTGTAAAGCGCTTCCTTTTTCTTGTCGTCGAAATCCGAATCCTCGATGCGCCTACGCAGCACCTCCACGTACTTCGTGATTTCAGCTGCTCGTGACGCTGGGAGTTTCACCGTGTCCGGGCTGCGCTTCTTTGCATTTTTGATCTGGAGGCGGGTCACGATCCCGGCAACTGCGTTCTCGAATGCCAAATACTGGTTGAATTGAAACTCGATCGCATTTGGCTTGGGAAGATCTTTTCCACCCAGCACGTCATACTCCAATGCCGCCGCTCCCACCTTGGTCATGTACCGTAGGCACGGCTCACTCCAGTCGTCATTCTGACCAAGTGAGGCCAAGATTTCACTTAGGTTCTCACCGCAGATGCTCTGAAATTCAACGAAAGCTGCATTGTCCTCGTCGGGCAGAACGTCAATGTCTGCTTGATCGATTAGGCTGTATTTCACGAATCGGGTGCCTACTTGATAACTTAGCGAAAGTTTACCCGATTGAGTGTGGAACGTCATGCTGCGCGCAAGGTCTCGTCACGCGTTGCTCCGTGCTGGCTTTCGCGGTCGGTTATCGAAGACTGAAGCTGGCACCGCGCGCAGTTTCTGACACGTCAAAAGTTCCCCTTCGAGCAGAAGAACCCAATGCTCCATAGTCGCTAGCGGACAAATCCCCGATCAATTCAATTCTTGGCAATGCAGAGTTAAATCGTCGCTCGATTCCGTGATCTGCACTGTCCCCCGCACGGCGTGGCGCAAACCTCAGCTACCCACCCCCAAACGAAAAACCCCGCCGACATCGCTGCCAGCGGGGCTCCTCAACTCAAACCGACCTCAGTGGTCGATCAATACCCCTGGATCCGCGCGTACCGATCACGGTGGTAGGCTTGGTTGCCGAAGGCGGCTTCGGCGGCGCGGGCGCGCTT
>JAYTWT010000187.1:0-2784 GCA_043743295.1 Alphaproteobacteria bacterium
AGCGCACTCGCGAGACTATCCACCGTCAGCTGCGCCTCCCGCGCGATCTCGGCACCGCCGGCGTCGGCCAAGTGTTTCGCGTTCTGGCCCTGATCGTCGTCAAGCGCGATCGCCAGCGGCACCAGGATCGAGGGTCGTCCCGCCACCGCGAATTCGCAGACTGTTCCCGCCCCCGCGCGCCCAATCACCAGGTGAGCGTCGCGAAGCCGGCTAGCCATGTCGCGGAAGAACGGCGCGATCTCCGCCTCAACCAGGGCGTCGTGATAGATCCGCCGCGCGGTCTCCATGGACTCGGCACGAGTTTGCTGCTGGACCTTTAGCCGAGCGCGCAGGTCCTCGGGCAGAGCCTTCACCGCTTCCGGTACCAGTTCCGATAACAAGCGCGCGCCCTGGCTGCCGCCCGTGACCAAGAGGCGGATCAACCCATCTGAGGTTGGGGGCTCATAGCCGATTTCCGCCAAGGCACGGATCGCAGGCCGTACCGGATTGCCTACCACCTTGGCGCGCGCGGCGACGTCGGCTGGCGCTTTCAACAATGTTGGGAACGCGCAAGCTACCGTCTTGACGTGAGGGGCCAGCATCCGATTGGCCCGCCCCATGACCGCGTTCTGCTCGTGGATCACGGTCGGCAGTCCGCCCATAATGGCGGCGACCAGGGCCGGAACGGAAGGGTAGCCGCCGAAACCCACGACGACCTGGGGCTTGATCTCGCGAAACAGGGCCCGTGCCTGCAGCGTGCCACGCGCCAGGGCGAACCCGGCCCGCAGCATGCCGATGGGGTCGCCACGCCGGAACGTCGCTGCCGAAAGGCCGATGCGCCGATCCGCCGGGAAGTCCTGGGCCAAGCCAGCTACCCGCTCGTCAGAGGCCAGCACGATCCCCCACCCCCGCGCCGTCAGCGCCTCGGCCAGCGCCTGCGCGGGGAACAGATGCCCCCCGGTCCCTCCGGCAGCAACGACCGCGATCCTGCGCATGGGTCTAGGTGCCCCCTAAGTATAGGCGCCGGCGGTCGCCAGGCCTTCGTTTTGAGCATAGGCACCGGGCCGCCTGCGCGTGAGTGCCAGCGCCAACCCCAGGGTCAGCCCCATCGCCAGCATCGACGAACCGCCATACGAGATGAACGGCAGCGTCATGCCTTTCGTCGGGATCAGGTTGAGGTTCACGGCTATGTTGATGATCGTCTGCTGGCCCACCAGCACGAAAAGTCCGGCCGCCGCGACTTGCTCAAACGGGTCCGACAACTTCATCGAACGATAGAGCCCCCGGATCACTACAAAGGCGAACAACGAAATCAGCAGCAGGCTGAAGATCAGCCCGTACTCCTCCGCTCCGACCGAATAGATGAAGTCGGTGTGCAGGTCCGGCACGTGGCGTTTCATGACGCCCTCACCTGGCCCTCGCCCGAAGATACCGCCCGCGGCCTGCGCAATGGCCGCTGCGTCGACCTGATGCGTATCGGCCTTATCCGGCGACAGGAAGCGGTCCACCCGGCTGGCCACGTGCGGAAACAGAAAATAGGTCGAGCCGAGGCCGGTCACAGCTGCGCCGCCGAGCAGCATCACCCACGACATCGGTACACCGGCCATCCAGAACGCCGCGCCGAAGGCCACCGTGATAAGCACGGTCTGGCCTACATCCGGCTGGATCAGCAACAGCCCAACGGAGACGATGTAGAGCACGAAGGCAATCGAGACGCCCGGCACGCCCCGCCCCTTTTGGCCTTCTGAGAACATCCAGGCGACCAGGATAACCAGGGCCGGCTTCATGTATTCCGACGGCTGAAATGTGAAGCCGCCAAACTCTAGCCAGCGGGTGGCGCCCTTGGCGTTGTGGCCGATGAACGGCAGCGCGATCATCACGGCTATAGCCGCTAGCCAGATCACGAACGCGCCGCGCCTCACGCCCTTCACATCCAGCATTGAGACGCCAATCAGGATCGACGCCGCCGCCACGGCGAACACGCACTGGCGCACCGCGAAGTGGAAGGGATCGCCGATATTCATCCGCGCCGCCGCCGCCGGGCTGGCGGCAAAGGACATCACCACGCCAATCGCGATCAGCACCGCAATAACGCCCAACATCCATCGGTCCACCGTCCACCACCAGACGCCCAGGCGTGAGCGGTCAGAACGAGGGAAGGCGTGCGCATTACTGATGCTGGTCATGCCGCACTCCTGCTCAAAACTGGGTGTCGATGTGCGCCGCCGCCGTGTCGCGGGCGAGGCCGTCCAATGCCTCCCCGGCGGCGTGGGGCTAAGGCATTCCGATGGAGTCCGTAGAGATCAGCACGTCCTCGCCCCCGGCGAAGCCGAGAGGGAGAGGGTAGGGAGAGGGCCGGCTGGGACCGATAGTCTGGCGCTGGCGGGAGGGCGAGGACCCAAAGGCCGTGGGACCTTGATCTTACATCCAGCGGTGCACGACTTTTCGCGCCGGCCCTCTCCCTACCCTCTCCCTCTCTGGGCTGCGCCCAGGGGGCGAGGAGGCGGTGCCCTTGGCTCAAGCCCATCATGCCACGCCTCTCTGAAAGTGGCGCTCAGCGAGACCGGAAACCGATGCCCGGAACGCTTCGCCGCGGGCTTCAAAGTCGGCAAACTGGTCAAAGGAGGCGCAGGCCGGCGACAGCAAGACGACCGCATCTCGCCCTCCGGATGCCGCATCCCTGAATGCCGCTTCCACAGCCGCCTCCATGGTCCCACTGACCACGGCCTCGACACTGCCTGCGAGCGTCGCAGCGAATACCGGCGCGGCCTCACCGATCAGATACGCCTTGGCGACCCGAGGAAA
>JAYTWT010000188.1:0-5285 GCA_043743295.1 Alphaproteobacteria bacterium
GTCCGAAGCCCGCTGTCGGGTCGGCTCACGGGCCTGCAACTGCGCCAGCAGCAGCGCCGCAGCTCTAGTCTTGAGGAGCTGACGTGGGGCTCCGTTGCGAGCAGCATCCCATAGACATGGCTTCAAGAGTTATTCCCGGAGAAGGCGGGGTTGATCTTTTTGACCCCGGCGGCGCATGGTTCGGTCCCTTATCCGAGCACAATCCGGAGTGATCGATGAAAGCCAACAGCGTCCTCGATACTATAGGCGGCACACCGCACATCCGCGTCTCGCGCTTGTTTCCGGAAGCGCAAGTCTGGATCAAGTCCGAGCGCGGCAACCCTGGCGGATCGATCAAAGACCGGATCGCACTGTCGATGATCGAAGCGGCGGAGGCGAGCGGCCATTTGAAGCCGGGCAGCACAATAATCGAGCCGACGTCCGGCAACACTGGCGTGGGTCTCGCGATGGTGGCTGCCGTCAAGGGCTATAAGCTGATCTTGGTGATGCCGGACAGCATGTCGATCGAGCGACGCCGGCTGATGCAGGCCTATGGCGCGACTTTCGACCTCACGCCCCGCGCCGGCGGCATGAAGGCGGCGATCGCGCGCGCAGTAGAACTGCAAGCAGAACATCCTGGCGCTTGGATTCCCCAGCAATTCGAAAACCCGGCCAACATCGCCATCCACGTGCGCACCACGGCGCAGGAGATTTTGAAGGACTTTCCGGACGGAATTGATGCCATCATTACCGGCGTCGGCACCGGCGGGCACATCACGGGCTGCGCGGAGGTGCTGAAGCCGCGCTGGCCGCAGCTCCAGGTTTTCGCAGTCGAACCAACTGCATCCCCGGTGATCTCCGGCGGCAGTCCGTCCCCTCACCCGATCCAGGGCATTGGCGCCGGGTTCATTCCGGCCAATTTGCACACCGCTTTGCTGGACGGCGTGATCCAGGTGGAGGCAGAAGACGCGCGCGAATGGGCCCGGCGATCCGCCTCTAAGGAGGGCATCCTGGTAGGGATTTCATCCGGCGCCACTCTTGCCGCCATCGCGCAGAAACTGCCGTCGTTGAAGCCAGGCGCCGTGGTGCTGGGCTTTAATTACGACACCGGTGAGCGCTACTTCTCCGTGCCAGACTTCCTGCCGGGGTGATAGAGACCGAGAAAGTCCTTCTGCGCTATCGGGACGCTTCGTCCTGGCCGGCGGAGGAGGCATTGGCAAGCATGCTGGACAATCAGTTCAACGCGTTTGCCGCGGTGCGGGCGGCCCTACCAGCGCTGGCCGTGGCGACCGAGACCGCGGCGGCACGGCTTCGCGCACGGGGACGGTTGATATACAGCGGCGCCGGCGCGTCCGGTCGGCTTGCGGTGCAAGACGGAGTCGAACTGCATCCGACGTTTGGCTGGCCTGACGACCGGCTCGCCTATCTAGTGGCCGGCGGCACTGGGGCGCTTACGCGGTCGGCCGAGGGCGCGGAGGATGAAGGGGTGTTCGGCGCGCGCGAGATGGCCGCGTTGCGCCCCGACCAGGACGACGTGCTGATCTCCGTCGCAGCAAGCGGTTCGACAGCCTATACGCTGGCGGTACAGGCCTCCGCTCGAGCTGGGGGAGTGCTCACGGTGGCTCTGGCGAATAATGCCGGGTCACCCCTGCTGGCCGGGGCAGCGCATCCGATACTGTTGCAGACCGGGCCGGAGTTTCTGGCGGGCTCCACGCGGATGACGGCGGGCACGGCGCAAAAGATGGCACTGAACCTGTTCTCGACCCAGCTAATGACCGCGCTGGGCCGGGTTTATCAGGGGCTAATGGTCGACATGGTGCCGAGCAACGCCAAGCTGATGGCACGGGCGCACCGCATGGTGGCGCAGATCGCGGGCGTGCCGGTCGAGCGCGCGGCCGCGATCTGGACAGAGGCCGGCAGCGTCAAGGTCGCGGTGCTGATGCTGGCAGGTAGGGATCGCTTAACAGCCGAGGTGGCGCTGGCCGCGGCAGGAGGCCGGCTGGACCAGGCGCGTGACTAGCCTTGCGGGCACGATCCTGACGCCAGGCGGGTGGGTGGAGGGCATGATCCGATTCACCGCATCCATCCAGTCGATCGAGCCGGGAGAGGCCCCGCCGAACCGGTTCATTTTGCCAGGGTTTGTCGATTTGCATGTGCATGGCGGTGGCGGTGATGACGTAATGACGGGGGCGGACGGAGTGCGCGGTACGGCAGCGTTCCACGCCCGGTACGGCACGACCGCGTTGTTGGCCACAACCGTGACCGCACCCGCCGCCGACTTGCGCACGGCGGCGGCGGGCGTGGCAGAGGCGATGCGGCGTCCAGCCGACCGGGGGGCGCGGGTGTTGGGATGGCATCTCGAGGGGCCGTTCATCAATCCCGGGGCGCTGGGGGCACAGCCGCCATTCGCGATCCCGCCGGACCTGGGACTCGTGGCGGAACTCTGCGCGCTGGCTCCGATGCGTGTCGCGACGATCGCGCCGGAAATGGACCCTGATGGCGCGTTGCTGCGCTACTTTACCGCGCAAGCTGTACGGGTGCAGATTGGTCATACCTTGTGTAGCTATGCTGATGCGCGGCAGGCGCTTGACCGGGGCGCGGCTGGATTTACCCACCTTTTCAACGCGATGACTAGCTTACACCACCGTGCACCCGGTGCGGTCGGTTGCGCGCTGGCGCATGCGACCCACGCAGAGATCATCGCTGATCTGTTTCACGTGCAACAGGCTGCCGTGCTCACCGCACTCCGGGCGATCCCCGGGTTGTACGTTGTGACCGATGCGGTTGCGGCCGCGGGTATGCCGGACGGGCTCTACCGGCTCGGCCGGAATAGCGTGGCAAAATCAGGTGACGTCGTGCGGATGGCGGATGGCGGCCTGGCGGGCAGCCTGTTGACCATGGACCGGGCGCTGCGCAACTTGATGCAGATCGGGCTGACTATGGCGGAGGCGTCGCGGCGTGTCTCGACCGTGGCGGCCCAGTACCTTGGGCTGACGGACCGAGGGACGCTGGTCACGGGAGCTGTGGCCGACTTTGTAACCGTCAATGCGGCAGGTCAGGTGCTGGGCGTCGTCGCGGAAGGCGAGCCGGTCGTGTAAACGCAAAGGAGTGAACGATGGAGCACCAGACCGTTACCGCGAACGGGGCGCAATTCCATGTGGCCAGCCTGGGTTCTGGCCCGCCGTTATTGCTGCTGCATGGCTGGCCGGAGTTCTGGCTCACTTGGGAGCCGGTTATGCAGCGCCTTCAAGACCGATTCACTCTGATCGCCCCCGATCTGCGCGGCTTTGGCGAAAGTGACAAGCCGGATGGACCCTGGGGCGCGGCCGCCCATGCGGCCGACATGCTGGCGGTGTTGGACGCACTCGGGATCGGGCAGGCCGGGGTCGTGGGGCACGATGTGGGTGGCGCCGTCATCCAGGCCATGGCGCGCGAAGCCCCGGCACGACTCAACGGATTGTTCCTATTTAACTTCGTTTACCCTGGAATCGGGTCGCGCATGGGAACCCCGGATCGGCTCCGAGAAATCTGGTATCAGTCGTTTCATGGTATGGAATTCGCGGCGACACTGGTTGGAGCCAGCCGGGAGGCGTGCCGGGCCTATGTCGGCTATTTCCTACGGCATTGGGCCCACCACAAGCATGCGTTCGACCCGGTGCTCGAAGCCTGGGTGGACAACTTCCTCCGGCCCGGCAACCTCAACGGCGGCTTCGCCTATTACCGGGCGGCGCAGGCGGACCGGGTGCGCATAATGGAGGGCACTCTGCCGCCGCTACCGCCCATCATGGTCCAGACCTGCGTGCGTTGGACCGAGCATGACGCGATCTTTCCGCATGCCTGGACGGACCGACTGGGTGAGACGTTCAAACAACTCGACCTGCAGCTGTTTCCAGACGCTGGACACTTCCCACACAAAGAGGTTCCTGATCAAGCGGCGGAGGAGATCGCCCGGTTTTTCCTCAAACTTTATTGAACTTCAAGTGGTTTTAAAAAACCCGCCGAGACTGTTTAAAACCAGCTAGCACAAACAGGCCAGCGCCAAGCACTGTAAGCGAGGCTGGCTCGGGAGTTCAATCATAGGTGACAGTGAGAACCACGTCACCATTGCCGGTCGTGCGGTCAGTATTCTCTTTCGGGGGGGGGGGTACGCCTTGCGATCCTGTTTACCCAGAGCCTGCTGCGTACAGGGTTACCCGTTCGACGGAGGGAGTGAAAAAACATCAGCAGGAAAGCCTGACCCCCTCGATGCGCTGACCGGGAGAATTCCGCACCCGCGCCGACCGTGATGTTATCTACGTTGGCATAATTCAAGGTCTCCGGCGTGCCTCTAGGCCGTGCGGGACCAATGGGAAGCCCGTTCGAGGCACCTGGCAACTCACTGTTAAAAAGGTCTGCGGCAGGACTCAACGTTACAGTGCCGATAGATGCGCCAACGATATGATGGATCGCCCCTCGAGCCGCAGATACTACGTAACCTGAGAAGGCTACATCCACCTTCGAAATCTGTGCAGGAATGGACGGTATTGGCGTAAAGGTATGGGCGATCTCGTAGCTATAGTAATACCAGAACCCGGTTGACGTGACTCGCTGGGGCTTCCCCGACGCGGCGCGAATCTGATTCGATGGCGTGGCCCCGAGGAGGTCCGCCATGCCGATCCCACTTTCCCCTGCCTTCAACGCTGCTGCTCTGCGTGCCGCGGCCCGCGGCAGCAGAGACGCCAACCAGACCCGACGGCTTCTCGCGCTCGCGGCGATCTACGACGGTTCGACCCGCACCGAGGCTGCGGTGATCGGCGGTGTCACGGTGCAGATCGTGCGCGACTGGGTTGCCAAGCTGAACGCGCACGGGCCTGCGGGCCTGATCGACCGCAGAGGCGGGGGCACGCCGGCGATCCTGACTGATGAGCACCGCAGGGCATTGGCCGTAGCGATCGAGGACGGACCGATCCCAGCCATCCACGGCGTGGTGCGTTGGCGGGTGATCGACCTGTGCCAATGGTTGTGGGATGGCTACGCGGTGCGGGTGTCCAAGCAGACGCTCAGCCGTGAGCTGCGCGGGATGGGCTACCGCCGGCTCTCGGCCCGGCCCCGCCATCACGCACAGGCGCATGGCGCGATCGACGCTTTTAAAAAAGTCTCCCCGCGCGTCTGGACGCGATCGGGCGCGCGCAGGGTGTCGGCCGCGAGAGCGTAGAGGTCTGGTTCGCCGACGAAGCCCGCGTCGGCCAGAAGAACAAGATCACCCGGCGCTGGGCCAAGCGAGGCACGCGGCCATCGGCACCGCAGGATCAGCGCACAGCGTCCAC
>JAYTWT010000189.1:0-6602 GCA_043743295.1 Alphaproteobacteria bacterium
TGCCGCCTCACCGAGGCCGCCCGTTTCAAATGCCTGGATCAAGCCCCCGAGCCCACCGGCGTGACTACCGAGCATTTCGCCAATCGCCCCTGCCGGGCCATCGCCGCCGCCTGCCGCACCGAGGATGCTGTCGAGGATTCCCATGTGGTTTTACTCCAGTTCATATTCAAAGTTGATACTACGGATCGCCGAGGTCCGAAGCGAGTCTCCAGGCGGCTGGGCGACACGATGCCGCGCAGATCCGGCAGATCCGGGGGCGGGTGCTACCGCGGTCGCGCGCAATGGGGCTGACAAACCCATCCCACCCCGCTATAAGCCTCCCAACATCGTCCGTTTGCGTTGCAAGACGCCTACGAGCGGCGGGCTCCGGCCCGGCCGCTCTTTTCTTTGCCGGAGGCCTGGATTCCCATGCGTGGGAAGACCGCAGAAGACTTAGACCTGCTGGAGTTGCTCGACCCTGTGGCCGAAGCGCTGGGCTATGCCTTGGTGCGTCTGCGCCTGATGGGCGGTGCTGAGACACGCAAGTTGCAGATCATGGCCGAGCGGCAGTCGGACGGCGATATGGTGGTTGAAGACTGCGCGCGGTTGTCGCGAGCAATCTCTGAGGTGATGGACGCCGCCGATCCGATCAGTGGCGAATATACCCTCGAGGTCTCCTCGCCCGGTGTCGACCGCCCCCTGACCCGGTTACAGGATTTTGTGACCTTTGAGGGTCACGAGGCCAAGATTGAACTGGATCGGCTGGCCGAAGGGCGCAAGCGCTTCCGGGGTCTGCTGGCCGGGATTGCCAAGGATGATGAAGGCGGCGATCAGATCGGCATCGATCTGGAGGGCGAGGACGAAACCGCCCTGGTGCCCTTCGCCTGGGTGATCGAGGCCAAGCTAGTCCTGACTGACGACTTAATGAAACGCGGGGCTGAGATTCGTGCGGCCCGTATCGCGTCCGAACCGCAACTGACGCCAATAGCTAACGACTGAGTAAGAGGGAATTTCCATGAGCCTCACCGGCATTTCCGCCAACCGGCTTGAACTTCTGCAGATCGCTGAGGCCGTGGCCCGCGAGAAGTCGATCGACAAGGAGATCGTCATCGAGGCGATCGAAGAAGCGATCCAGAAGGGTGCTCGCTCTCGCTATGGCGCCGAGCACGACATCCGCGTCCACATTGATCCCAAGACCGGCGAGACGATCATTAAGCGGGTGATCACGGTGGTCGCGGACGACGCGGTGTTCGGCGGCGGTGTGGACGAAGAGGGCGTAGAGCAGCCATTCGAAGAGCCCGCAGGCATCATGCGTCTGGCCGATGCGCTGCGCCGCGAGAAGACTGCCAAGATTGGCGACACTTACGAAGAAATGTTGCCGCCCTTCGAGTTCGGACGCGTGCAAACCCAGATGGCCCGCCAGGTAGTCATGGGCAAGGTTCGCGACGCCGAGCGCGAGCGCCAGTTCGAGGAATACAAGGACCGCGTCGGCGAGATCGTCAGCGGCACCGTCAAGCGGGTCGAGTACGGCAATGTCGTCGTCGACCTTGGCCGGGGCGAGGGCATCATGCGCCGAGATCAGTCGATCCCGCGCGAGAACTTCAACATCGGCGATCGTTGCCGCTGCTACATCTATGACGTCCGTCGCGAGACCAAGGGTCCGCAGATCCTGCTGAGCCGTGCGCACGGCGGCTTCATGGCCAAGCTGTTCGCCCAGGAAGTGCCAGAGGTCTACGACTCGGTCATCGAAATCCGCGCCGTGGCCCGCGACCCGGGCAGCCGCGCCAAGATGGCAGTGATCTCTAACGACAGTTCCATCGATCCGGTCGGTGCCTGCGTCGGCATGCGTGGCTCTCGCGTTCAAGCCGTTGTCGCCGAGCTGCAGGGTGAGAAGATCGACATCATCCAGTGGAGCCAGGACGAAGCCACCTTCATCGTCAACGCCCTGGCGCCCGCCGAAGTTTCCAAGGTGGTGATGGACGAGGAAGACGAGCGCGTCGAAGTCGTGGTGCCGGATGAGCAGCTATCGCTAGCTATCGGCCGCCGGGGCCAGAACGTGCGCCTCGCCAGCCAGCTGACCGGCTGGCAGATCGACATCATGACCGAGAGCCAGGAGAGCGAGCGCCGCCAACGCGAATTCGCCGAACGTACCGCCTTGTTCCAGGAAGCCCTGGATGTGGACGAAGTGATCGCCCAGCTGCTGGTCACCGAAGGCTTTGCCACCGTTGAGGACGTCGCGTTTGTGGACGTTTCCGAAGTAGCTTCGATCGAGGGCTTCGACGACGACACTGGTGCCGAAATCCAGGCCCGCGCGCAGGACTATCTGGACCGCGAAGCCGCCGAGTTGGACGGCAAGCGCAAGGAACTGGGCGTTGAAGACAGTGTTCTCGGCATCGAGGGGGTCACCTTGCCGATGGCCGTCGCTCTGGGCACCGGTGACGTGAAAACGGTAGAAGATTTGGCCGGTCTGGTGCCGGACGATCTGCGTGGTTGGTTCGAGAGCAAGAACGGCGAGCGGGTCCGTGAGCCAGGCATCCTAGAGACCTTCAATCTGGAGCCGCAGGACGCGGAGCTGTTGATCATGCGAGCCCGTATCGTCATGGGCTGGATCGAAGCGCCGGAAGAGCCCGAGGAGCTGGTCGAGGAACAGAGCGAGGCCCTCGACGAGCCTGCACCGGTGGCCGAAATGGCCGCCGAAGCTCAAGACTCTTAAGGTCGGGTCAGGTGTCCCGCCATGGAGCTCCCCCCCGCTAGGTCCGCCACCACCCACGCAGAGGCATCGCGCGAACGACGCGATATCGTCTCGGGCGTAGTGATGGAGGAAGCGCGGCTGATACGCTTTGTGTCGGGTCCCGACGGCGCGGTTGTTCCAGACTTGGCGCGTAAGCTGCCAGGCCGGGGCCTATGGGTCGCTGCGGACCGCGTTTCCGTAGATACCGCCGCCCGAAAGGGCCTCTTTGCGCGGTCGGCCAAGGCCAAGGTCACCGCGCCCAAGGACCTTGGCGATGTCGTTCATGCCCTCCTGCGGACGCGGTTGCTATCGGGCCTGGGCTTGGCACGGCGCGGCGGTGAACTGGTGAACGGATTCGAGAAGGTTTCTGCGGCCCTGTCCTCGGGCAAGGCGACGTGGCTGATCGAGGCGGCGAACGGAGCGCCGGATGGTCGGCGCAAGATGCTGGCGGTCGTGCGCAAGCGCACTCCGGCTCCGCAGGTTTTCGGCCTATTTACCGCCGAGGAATTGGGTTTGGCCTTGGGGCTGGAGAATGTGATACACACCGCCTTCCTCGCGGGGAGAGCCGCCGAGCGTTGGGCCGTTGATGTCCGTCGCTTAGCGGGATTTAGTCCGCTCCTTCCTGAGGATTGGCGCGAGGAGCCTATCGAGGCGAAGCGGGAACCCTAGGGGTTTCCGCTCCTCGTTGTTTGAGACGTCCTGTTGTTCGCAACAGGCGAAGTGACTGAGATGGCCGGGAACACCCGGTGGTGACGTAAAGCGAGCGCATGAGCGACGAGAACAATAACGGCCGCGCCCCTCCCGGCGGACGCCAGCCCCTGACCCTGAAGCCGCGTGCCGGCGGATCGGTCAGTTCTGGCACGGTGAAGCAAAGCTTCAGCCACGGTCGAACCAAGACCGTGGTGGTAGAAACCAAGCGTTCCCGACCGATCGGCTCGGGCGGCGGCAACCTTGCTGCGCCCTCGGCCGCAGAACGTAATCGCGTGTTCGAGGCGCCCCGCTCGGCCCCGCCGCCGCAGGGCCAACGCCCGGCCGCGCCGAATGACGGCCTATCCGCCGATGAGCGCGCCGCCCGCGAACGGGTGATCGCCGCCGCGCGGCAACAACAGGCTCAGCAAGAGACCGAGCGCCGCGCCGCTGAAGAGCAGGCGCGTTCAGCCGCCGAGGCGGCCCGCGCCGCCGCGGCACCGCCGGCGCCTCCCCAGCCGGTGCCTGCCAAGGTGGAAGCGCCCGCCGAAGTGCCTGTGGTCGCACCTGCAGCGCCAATCGTCGCTGAGCAGCCGGCACCGCCGCCTCCCCCGCCGGTCGCAGCCGTTGCGCCTGCGCCCGCCGCTGCCCCGGCCCTACCCGCCGCACCGCGTCCGCCCCAGGTTGACCCACGCGCGCTCACGGGTAGCCAGACCCGGACCTATCAACCCTCGTCGGAACGCCGTGACGACCGGCCGACCACGACCACTTATCGCCCACCGACGCCGGCTGGAGGACGCTTTGAAAGCGCCTCGTTCAACCAGCGCGCGCCGCGTCCGGACGCCCGTCCGCCTCGCGATGACCGGCCACAGAATGATCGACCGCAGAGTGATCGATCGCAGAGCGACCGAGGGACTCGCGCCGAAACCCCGTCCAGCACCGTGCGCTATTCGGCGCTCGCGCCGCGACCCGCGCCGGGCGGCCCAAGGGCTCCTGGCGGGCCGCGCGGCCCCGGTGGGCCACGTGCCGGGCCGGCAGCGCCGCCCGCGACGCCTGAAGTTCAACGCGCCGCACGCCAGGCCCCTAGGCCCGGCGGCGCGGTCATGGACCGCAGGCCCGACGAGGATGACCGTCGCCGCGACGCCGGTCCTGGAAAGGCAATCAGCCGCGCCAAGGGTGCGCCGACCCGCCGCGAAGGCCGACTAACCATCCAGACCGTTGCCGGTGACGCCGAGGGCGCAGAGCGGATGCGTTCGCTCGCCTCCGTCCGCCGTGCTCGCGAACGCGAACGCGAAAAGCGTAAGGGCGGGACCGTCGAACAGGCCCGCGTAGCCCGCGAAGTGGTCATTCCTGATGTGATCACGGTGGGCGATCTGGCCAACCGCATGGCCACCCGCGGCGTCGAAGTCATCAAGTTCCTGATGCGTCAGGGCGTGATGCTGAAGATCAACGACGTTATCGACAACGACACCGCCGAACTTGTGGCCACCGAGTTCGGACACACTGTTCGCCGCGTTTCAGAAGCCGACGTCGAAGAAGGTTTCATTGGCGCGGAGGATGTCGACGACTACCTGCTGCCGCGCCCTCCGGTCGTGACCGTCATGGGTCATGTCGACCATGGCAAGACTTCGCTGCTCGACGCCCTGCGCTCCACCTCGGTAGTGTCCGGTGAGCATGGTGGGATCACCCAGCACATCGGCGCCTATCAGGTGAAGTTGGACGGGGGCCAGGCCGTTACCTTCCTCGACACTCCCGGTCACGCCGCTTTCTCGGCGATGCGGATGCGCGGTGCCAACGTGACCGACATCGTCATCCTGGTGGTGGCGGCCGACGATGGTGTGATGCCCCAGACCATCGAGGCTATCAATCACGCCAAGTCTGCGGGTGCACCGATCATCGTAGCCATCAACAAGATCGACAAGCCGGGCGCTGACCCGACGCGGGTGATCAATGAATTGCTCCAACACGAGATCGTGGTCGAAAGCCTGGGCGGCGACACTCAGGCTATCCAGATCTCCGCCAAGGAGAAGATGGGCCTGGACGACCTGATCGAGGCGATCCTGCTGCAAGCCGAAGTGCTGGATCTGAAGGCCAATCCGGACCGGACCGCCGACGGCATGGTGATCGAGGCCAAGCTGGATCGCGGGCGCGGCGCGGTTTCGACCGTACTGGTCAAGCGCGGCACGCTGAAGCGTGGCGATATCGTGGTGGCTGGCGATACGTTTGGCCGGGTTCGCGCTCTGCTGAACGAACGCGGCGAGCAACTGGACTCGGCGGGGCCTTCGGTGCCCGTGGAGATCCTGGGCCTCGACGGTACGCCCGCGCCGGGCGAGCCTTTCGCCGTCGTCGAGAACGAAGCCAGGGCCCGCGAATTGACCGGCTATCGTGTCCGTCTGAAGCGCGAAAAGGCCGGCTCCCCGATACAAGGTGCCAGCCTGGCCGACATGATGGCCCGACTGGCCGACAAGAAGGTCTCGGAACTGCCGGTGATCATCAAGGCCGACGTCCAGGGTTCGGCCGAAGCTATCGTCAGTTCGCTGGACAAGCTGGCGCACGAAGAGGTGCGCGCGCGGATCATCCTGTCGGGTGCAGGCGCGATCAGCGAGAGCGACGTGATGCTGGCTAAGGGTGCTGGTTCACCGATCCTGGGCTTCAACGTTCGCGCCTCGAAACAAGCGCAGGCCTTGGCAGAGCGTGAAGGCGTTGAGATCCGCTACTACGCGGTGATCTATGATCTGATCGATGACATCAAGGGCGTATTGTCGGGCATGCTGGCGCCAATCCAGCGGGAAACGTTCCTCGGAAACGCCGAGGTCCTTCAGGCCTTCGACATCTCCAAGGTTGGCCGGGTCGCGGGTTGCCGGGTTACCGAAGGCACGGTCCGCAAGGGCGCACGTGTCCGGATCATCCGCGCGGATGTGGTTGTCCTTGAACTTGGCGTTCTGCAAACGCTCAAGCGCTTCAAGGATGAGGTCAATGATGTTCAGGCGGGCCAGGAGTGCGGGATGGCGTTCCAAGGCTTCCAGGACATCAAGGCCGGTGACACCATCGAGTGCTTTACCCTCGAAGAGGTCAGGCGCAGCCTGTAGTCAGTTGTTGTCGTCGCAAGCCAAGAGGTGCGGGATCGATGGGTCTCGCACCTCTTTTCTTTTGAGCGACCATCTTCAGCCCATCACGGCGCTTCGATGCCCAAGCGCGCGGCATT
>JAYTWT010000190.1:0-4606 GCA_043743295.1 Alphaproteobacteria bacterium
TGGTCACCTGCAAGGCATACATCAAGCCGATCCAGCCGCCCTTGATCCGCGGCAGCAGGGCCAGCGTCGTGAGCGTGAGCACGCTCAGGATGATCGGCAGGGAATAGATCGGCGGGCTGCGCCAGATGACGGGAAACAACAGCAGCGGCGCGATAATCAAGTGCCCAATCAGCAGGATCGTTAGATACGCCGGGCCATCGTCCGCCGGATAGAGCGCTAGATTGTGGTCGCAGGTCCCACAATGCGGCTGGACCTTCAGATAGCGGCCAAAGATCTGCCCGTTGCCACAGGCCGGACAGTGTTGTGTAAGGCCACGACCTATAGACCGCCGCAAAGGATAGATGATTTCAGCCATGGCGAGGATATGCGCCCGGGCGCGCCTCTTCGGAAGGGCCGGACGCTATTTTTTCGCGGCGCTCGTCACGGCCTTGCCGGCGGACTGGGCATCACGACCGGCCCCGGCGAGGGTATTGCAGGCCGAAAGCAAGACAGCGGTGGCGGCGGTCAGCAGGATGAGGTTTCGCATGGGAGGCCCTTTCTCGAACAGACCACTATGGTGGCGCATTCCTCGCTATAGGCAAGAGGTGGCGGTACTGGGGCGATGCGTGATGGCACGCAAAGGCGTGCGAATGCGATACACACTTATGCGCACCAATCGCCTGACGTTTGATGTGTATTCGATACCTATCAATGCGTGAACAGCCGCGACCTCATCAGAGCCCTAAAAGCTGATGGTTGGGTCAAGGTCGCTCAGAGCGGGTCGCACAAGCAGTTCAAGCATACGACGAAGGCCGGTCGCGTGACGGTTGTTTCACCGGAGAAAGACGTTCCCCTCGGCACGCTCCGCTCGATTGAGAAGCACGCCGGACTGAAGCTGAGGTAGGCAGATGCGCCACTATATTGCTCTGATTCACAAGGATGCCGACGGGGACTACGGCGTCTCATTTCCGGACCTGCCAGGCTGCATCTCTGCGGGGTCCTCCCTGGACGAGGCGCGTGCGATGGCCGTTGAGGCCCTAGTGCTCCACGTCGCGGGCATGACGGAGGACGGCGAGGCAATTCCGGAACCCTCGTCTCTGGAGGCTGTGATGAGCGATCCGGAGAACCGAGACGGGGTCGCCATTCTGGTTCCAATGGTTGATGCGGCGGCGAAGGCGATCCGGGTCAACATCACGCTACCTGAGCCCGATCTGCACCGGATCGACGCCTACGCCAAGGCGCATGGCCTGACCCGGTCAGGATTCCTGCTGACGGCAGCGCGTAAGGTATTGGAGGCGGCTTAGTTCGTACGCGCTGCCGGGTTCCTGGACCTAATCCCCATCCATCTTCAGCGCGGCGATGAAGGCTTCCTGCGGAATGTCGACCTTGCCGAACTGACGCATGCGCTTCTTGCCGGCCTTTTGCTTGTCCAACAGTTTGCGCTTACGGCTGGCGTCGCCGCCGTAGCACTTGGCGGTGACGTCCTTGCGCAGGGCCCGGACCGTCTCACGCGCGATGATCCGCCCGCCAATCGCCGCCTGGATCGGGATCTGGAACATGTGCGGGTTGATCAGGTCCTTCATCTTCTCGACCATGCCGCGCCCGCGCGTTTCGGCCCGATCAGCGTGGACCAGCATGCTCAGCGCATCCACTGGCTCGGCGTTCACCAGGATCGACATCTTGACCAGATTGCCGACCCGATAGTCCTCAAGCTGATAGTCGAAGGAAGCGTAGCCCTTCGAGATCGATTTCAGGCGGTCGTAGAAGTCGAATACCACTTCGTTCAGCGGCAGGTCATAGACCACCAAGGCGCGCGAGCCGACGTAGCTGAGCTCACGCTGCGCACCGCGACGATCCTGGCAGAGCTTAATCACGGAACCCAGATATTCGTCCGGCGTCAGGATGGTGGCCTTGATCCAGGGCTCGGCGATAGAGGCGATCTTCACCGGGTCGGGCAGGTCAGCCGGATTATGTAGCTCGATCTCCGAGCCGTCATTCAGACCGATCTTGTAGATCACGCTGGGCGCGGTCGCGATCAGGTCCAGGTCGAACTCGCGGCTCAGTCGTTCCTGAATGATTTCAAGATGGAGCAGGCCAAGGAACCCGCAACGGAAACCGAAGCCAAGCGCTGCGCTGGTCTCCATCTCATAGCTGAAGGAGGCATCGTTCAGGCGCAGGCGTCCGATGGCGGCGCGCAAGTCCTCGAAGTCGGCGGCGTCCACCGGGAAAAGGCCGCAGAACACCACAGGCTGGACATCGCGGAATCCCGGGAGGGCCTTGGCGGCGGGCCTCTTCTCATCGGTGATGGTGTCGCCGACAGCCGCGTGGGCGACTTCTTTGATCTGGGCGGTGATAAAGCCGATCTCGCCCGGCCCCAACGACGCCACCTCGGTACGTTTGGGATTGAACACCCCGATGCGGTCGATCAGGTGGGTCGAGCCCTGCTGCATCATCTGCACGCGCATGCCGGACTTAAGGACGCCGTCGATCACGCGCACCAGCACCACCACGCCAAGATAGGCGTCGTACCAGGCGTCGACCAGCAGCGCCTTGAGCGGCGCAGCGGCGTCGCCCTTGGGTGGGGGCAGCCGGGTGACCACCGCCTCAAGCAGCTCGTGGATCCCAACCCCCGTCTTTGCCGAGGTCAGGATCGCCTCGGAGGCGTCAATCCCGATCACGTCCTCGATCTGTTGACGGATCCGCTCGGGTTCGGCCGCTGGCAGGTCGATCTTGTTCAGGACCGGCACGATCTCATGATTGTTGTCGATGGCTTGGTAGACGTTGGCCAGGGTCTGAGCCTCAACGCCTTGGCTGGCATCCACCACCAGGATCGAGCCTTCGCAAGCGGCCAGGGACCGTGAGACCTCATAGGCGAAGTCCACGTGCCCGGGGGTGTCCATCAAATTCAGGATATAGGTCTCACCGTTGTCGGCCTTGTAGGTCAGCCGGACGGTCTGGGCCTTGATGGTGATGCCGCGCTCTCGCTCGATGTCCATGTTGTCGAGGACCTGTTCGGTCATCTCGCGCTGGGTCAGGGCACCGGTCTCTTGGATCAGGCGGTCCGACAGCGTGGATTTGCCGTGGTCGATGTGCGCGACAATGGAAAAGTTGCGGATATGGCTGAGCGGGGTGGTCATGGCGCGCCGCGTTTAGCACATCTTGCGCTGCAATATAGGCCGCCGCTCTCCAGTACGTGTTCCGATAAGTGGGAACCGGTTATCGGAGCGAAACACGCTCCAGGTCTCCAAAATAGATCATGCTGCGTTTTGGCGTCCGCGCCAAAGCGCATCATGATTTGGCCATCCGAACGTGGTTAAGCGCCCATTAACGCAGGTCGGCCAATCTTGCTGCCTCAGGCGGGTTTGGGTCACAGAATCGGAGGGGCGAAGCGCCCATGGATCGACGCACACTCATCGTATCGGGTCTCGTTACTCTCAGCGCGCCGACGTTGGCGCACGCGCAGCCCGCACCCCAGGCGGGTCAGGCGCCCGGCGCACCGGTCTCCACCGGGTCCCCCGCCAAGACCTACGAGCGGGATGAAATCGTCACCGGCGTGTCCGACTTCCTGGGGGTGACAGCAGAGGCTGCCGGCGCGGCGATCGAACGCCTCTTCGCCAAGAACGGTAAGCCCACGGGCTACATCGCCGGCGAGGAAGGGTCTGGTGCCATCGTGGTGGGCGCCCGGTATGGTCGCGGCCTGCTCTACATGAAGGACAAGCCGCCGATGGAGGTGTTCTGGCAGGGCCCCTCGGCCGGCTGGGACTTCGGCGGCAACGCCAGCCGGGTGTTCACGCTTTGCTACGATCTGCAGGTTCCGGAAACGATCTTCCAAAGGTTCCCTGGTGTCGAAGGTTCGGCCTATTTTATCGGCGGGCTGGGGGTGAACTATCAACGCGCTAACGGCGTGACCCTGGCCCCGATCCGCGCCGGCGTCGGTTTGCGGCTGGGTGCCAACGTTGGCTACCTGTCTTACGCCCGCAAACGGCACGTCTGGCCGTTCTGATCAGCGCGGGTCAAGATCGGCTCCGACCCGCTGCGTGGCGGTGTCGAAAAGGCCGCGACCGGGCACGTGGTTGACCTCCAGGCGGATGCCGTCGGGGTCTTCGAACAGGATGGAGTAATAGCCGGGCGCGAAGGCGTCGGTCTGCGGTCCGTGGACCATGGTTGCCCCGAGCTTCAGCACGAAGGCGTAGACCTCGTCCACGTCAGCGCGCTCGCGTACCCGCCAACACTGATGATGCAGGCTGCCGACCCGGAACTGTTGATAGGTCGCGCCCGCATGAGCTGGATCGGCCCGGCGGATCCCGAACCCGGTCCGTCCGCCCACGCAGTAGTAGGTGTCAGCACTGTCCGCGACCTCCTGCAGGCCCAGGAATGGCAGCAGCTTCCGGTAAAAGGCTACCGAGGCCTCGAAATTTCCCGCCGTGATGAAGGTGTGGGCGACACCGTTGATCTTCATGCCGCAGACTCAACCTCGCAGTTTCGCGCCCACGGCCTTTTCCGCTGCCGCTATGATCCGGCCCGAGAGCGTGTCAATCTCGGCGTCGTTGAGGGTCTTGTCGGCCGGTTGGATCACCACTTCGACAGCGACCGACTTCTGGCCCTCAGGCACGCCTTGCCCGAGGTA
>JAYTWT010000191.1:0-5193 GCA_043743295.1 Alphaproteobacteria bacterium
CATCGCGGTCGCCAGTACGCCCCAGGTCAGCATGATCCGCGCAATCCATCGCCGGGCGCCGAACCGCACCAGCAGTAGGTTCGACGGCACCTCGAACAGAGCATAGCTGAGGAAGAATAACCCCGCGCCCAAGCCATAGACCGTGGCGCTAAAGCCGAGGTCCTGGTTCATCTGGGTCGCCGCGAAGCTGATATTCACCCGGTCGATGTAGGCGATGGCATAGGCGAGGCCGATCAGCGGCAGGATCCGCCAGCCGATCTTGGCCAGCGTTGAGCGCTCAACCGCGTCATCCGACATCGTCATACTGCAGAACATTCCTCACGTGCGATCTCACGCTTCGCACGCAGGCTATGATGGGTCCAGGCGTCATGCTTGGCGGACGTGCTCTGGGTCGCTACCTTGCAGGTTAGACGGGCAACTGCGACCCGCCAGAGGAAACATGACCAACGATCCCATCCAGCAACTGATCGATATCGCTGCGGTCCACGGTGTGAACCAGCCCGACAAGGTGGCCGTGTCGTTCGAGGGGCGCGACTTGACCTATGGGCTACTGAACAGGCGGTCGGATCAGGTGGCCGGGCTGTTGCAACACGCTGGTGTTAAGCCCGGTGACCGGGTGGCCTGGCTTGGCCGCGCGTCTGAGGCTTGGTTCGAGATCTTTTTCGGTGCGGCCAAGGCTCGGGCCTGTTTCGCGCCCATCAATACGCGGCTGGCGGTGCCCGAGATCGCCTTCATCCTCAAGGACTCTGGCGCGAACGTCCTGTTCGTCAGCCCGGAGTTTATCGCGGCGACGCAAGCGGCCCTGGCCGAGATCGACCGACCGATCCGAGTTTTCGGTGTTGGCGAGAGCATAGACGCCTTCGCGGACTACGCCGCCTCGCGCGAGGCGGCACCACCCCCGGAGCTTACCTCGGCAAAGGCCGACGACGATATCCTGCAGCTCTACACCTCCGGCACCACAGGCCTGCCCAAGGGCGTGCGGCTGACAAATGCAAACTACGCGGCCTTCCTGGACCTGCGCCACCAGATCGAAGGCTTCGCCTATGAGGCCAACGACACAGTCCTGATCCTAATGCCGATGTTCCACGTCGCGGGCACGAACATCAGCTTCGCCGGGCTGGCGGCTGGCGGCCGGCTGGTGCTGCACGCCGAGTTCGTGCCCTCGAACGTGCTGGCGACAATTGCCGAGGCACGGATCAACCATGCCTTTCTGGCCCCGGTGATGATCAACGTACTGCTGCAGACGCCGGGCGTGGAAACCACCGACTTCTCCAGCATGAAGACGGTCTCCTACGGCGCCTCGCCGATCTCTGAGGCCGTGCTGACGGCGGCGACCGAACGCTTCGGCTGCGGCTTCGTGCAGTTCTACGGCATGACCGAGACGGTCGGTGCAGGCACCACCCTAGCTCCGGCGGACCATCGCGGCGAGCTGATGCGCTCGTGCGGGCGCCCCTGGGCGGGCGTGGAAACTCGTATCGCAGACGAAAACGGCAAGACCCTGGGTCCGGGCGAGATCGGTGAGATCGAAATCCGCGGGCCGATCATCATGGCTGGCTACTGGAACCGCCCAGAGGCCACCGCCGAGACCATCCGGCCCGACGGCTGGCTGAAAACCGGCGACGCCGGGTTCATGGACGCCGACGGCTTCTTTTTCGTCCACGACCGCGTGAAGGACATGATCGTCTCCGGTGGCGAGAACGTCTATCCGGCCGAGGTGGAGAACGCGATCCTGGGCTGTCCCGGCGTCGCCGACGCCGCCGTGATCGGCGTGCCGGACGAGCGCTGGGGAGAGGCGGTCAAGGCCATCATCGTACGCGCTCCCGGCGCCACGCCCAACCCCGCCGACATCATCGCCTACGCCCGGACGCGCATCGCGGGATACAAGGCGCCCAAGTCGGTGGAGTTCATCGACGCTCTGCCCCGCAACCCCTCCGGCAAGGTCCTGCGCCGCGAACTGCGCAAGCCTTACTGGGAGGGCCGGGATCGCCAGGTGGGTTAGGCCGTCGCCACAGCGCTGGGGCGCGCCTTTACCCGGGCGAACCAGTCGTTGATCTTGGTGAACTTGGGGTCAAGCGGCTGACCGACGACGCTGCCGAAGTCGAGGAATCCGAACAACAGGATGTCGGCCAGAGTAAACCGATCACCGGCAATCCAGGGACCTTTGAATTGGTCCTCGAACCACTGGATACCATCCTGGGCAATGAGCTTGAGGCCCGGCGAGGCGTCCGGCAGGCAGCGCATACGATCCTTGAACATCGGCAGCCCCTCGCCGAAGCGGAAGCCGTTGGCCAGCGGCTCGCAGACCTTCAAGTCTACCCGGCGCGTCCACATCCGGGTCTCGGCGCGCTCGTCAGGCGTGGTGCCGATCAGCGGCGTCGCGGGATTCAGTTCTTCCAGGTACTCGCAGATCACGGTGATCTCAGCCAAGATCGCGCCGCTGTCCATCTGGAGCGCAGGGGTCTGGCCCGACGGATTGACCTTCAGATAGTCTGCCTGACGGTTTTCACCGCCGCGTAAATCGACCGTGACCTCGTCCATCGTCAGGCCCTTTTCGGCCATGAACATCTTGACGACGCGCGGATTGGGGCCGACCGAATTATAGAGTTTCAAGGGTGTTTTCCTTCCTGGGTTTGGCCCGACCCTAAAGGCTTTCCCGCGGCGATGAAATCCTCAGTGCGCCACGAAATTCGACGCCAGAACGCAATGGGCGATATCATGCGGCGTGGCGATGGTCGCGGGCTTGCCGATGCCGGGTTCGTAGAACCACTCGCCTTTGGGAGTCTTTATCCTGAGGACTGCCGGTCCAGTGAACTGGCACACCGCGTATTCGCCCAAGCCTGTGCCACCATCGTCGCGGATCGGACTGCAGTTCATATGGCCAAACTGGCGGAAGATGGTGGCGTTGGAATAGATGGTGCCCTTCAGCGCCTGAAGTTTGCGGCTTTCAAACTGCGCGCGGGTGAGCTCCGGGCAGGGATTGCCATCGATGGACCAGGCCTTGGCTAGAGCCACGTTAGCGGCGCGATGAATCAGATAGCTGTTGCCCATTAGCCAACCCGGAACGCCAATCACAACACAAGCAGACAAGGCGATGACCACCTTCTCACCAGTTGTGCGCCGCTGCCTTTGAGGACGATTGGCCATGAGAACCTCGAAAACTACAATCGTAGTCTAACGAGACCTCCCTAGGCCGCAAGCCTCCGCGTGGTCTCGCTGCCGGAAAACCGCAGCACCTCATCCTCTAGCTTGTCGTAGCGCAGGCTCAACAGGTCCAGGGCATAGTTCTGGTGCAGCTTCCACGGTGCCTTGGTCCCTTGTTTCGGGAACTTGGCCATCGCGCGTTGGACATAGCCAGACGAGAAATCCAGCCAAGGTGCGAACTCGACCGTCGGATCGTCATTGACCGGCATCGCCTGGGTCTTTCCCGTCTTGGCCATATGATTCAGCACCCGGCAGACGTACTCGCACGTCAGGTCGCACTTCAGTGTCCACGAGGCATTGGTGTAGCCGAAGGCTGAAGCCATGTTTGGCACGCTCTCATACATCATACCCTTGTAGCTGAGGGTCGTGGAGGCATCGACCGCGCGGCTGTCGACCACGATCTCAATACCGTTCCAGACCTCCAACACCAGGCCGGTTGCACTCACGATGATGTCGGCCTTGAGCTCCTGGCCGGATTTCAGACGGATGCCCGCATTGGTGAACGTCTCTATATGGTCGGTGACCACGCTCGCGGTACCCGCCTTGATCGCCTCGAACATATCGGCGTCCGGCACCAGGCACAGGCGCTGGTCCCAGGGATTGTAGGTGGGCGTGAAGTGCTTATCGACGTCGTAGTCCGGACCCAGTTGGTCGCGAACCATCTGGATGATCCCGGCCTTCACCTGCTCCGGCTTCTTGCGAGCCAGGTTGAAGAAATACATGCCGCCCAGCACATTACGCGCGCGGACCAGATTGTAGGCCAGCATGCCCGGAAGCCACTTGCGAAGTGTGTTGGCCATTTTGTCTTCGGCAGGTCGTGAGACCACATAGGTCGGCGAGCGCTGCAGCATGGTGACGTGGGCTGCCGTCTTGGCCATCTCCGGTACCAGGGTGACCGCTGTCGCGCCCGAGCCGATCACCACGACCGTCTTGCCCGTGTAGTCCAGATCTTTGGGCCACTGCTGGGGATGGATCATCCGGCCCTTGAAGTCGGACATACCGGGGAAGTCAGGCGTGAAGCCGCCATTGTAGGAATAGTAGCCGCCGCACAGGAACAGGAAGTTGCAGGTGACCCGGCGCATCTCGCCCGCTACCTCGGCCTCAACTGTCCATCGCGATGTCTCGGAGGACCATGACGCGCGCTTCACCATATGGTTGTAGCGGATCGCTTTATCGATCCCGTGTTCGACAGCCGTGTCGCGCACGTACTTCAGGATCGACGGACCGTCGGCGATGGCCTTAGCCTCCGTCCACGGCTTGAAGGCATAGCCCAGGGTGTACATGTCGCTGTCTGAGCGAATGCCGGGATAGCGAAATAGGTCCCAGGTACCGCCGATGGTCTCGCGGCCCTCCAAGATCGCGAAGGTTCGGCCCGGACAGGCTGTTTTCAGGTGATATCCTGCACCGATGCCGGAGAGGCCCGCACCGACGATCACGACATCAAAGTGTTCTGTGGCCATAGATTTGTCCTGAGGTCCGCGAATAGCACTCAACTTATCAGCGTTCAGTTAAAAGTCGACGGGCCGTCACTGGGCTTGGAATATCCGATAGATCGGGCCGGTTCGGGTCTGGGTGCCCTGCCCCACAGCAACCACATCATTTAGCCAGCGATAGTCGGCATGGCCGCATTCGAAGCGGGCGATCATCGCTAGGGAATACTCGGACGGTTCCAGCATCTCACCCTTGGAAAAGCGGGCCATGACGTTGGGCTCAGCCAGCAATCGGCCCTGATAGGTAAGGTAGATCAGTGCCGCGTCAGGCGTCTGCATCGTCAGGCGCACGTCAATGGTCATTACCCCGTCGGTCCGGTTGACGAACCAGTCATGGCCGCCCAGCACCCTCCCGTTCAGCCGGGTGCCCTCAAACCGCCCGCCCGTCACCGGCGCGACGCCCCGTTGGCCCACCGGCACGGCCCCGATCCGTTGGATGCCCCGAAAGTCGACGTCCAGCGTCAGGGTCATCAGGTGTTGCAGCGTCAAAGTGTCCATTGCG
>JAYTWT010000192.1:0-2292 GCA_043743295.1 Alphaproteobacteria bacterium
GAAGCGCTGCTGCCTCAGGGTCGAGTGGTCGAGATCGCCGCCGCGCTGCAGACCGGCGATCTGACCGGGTCTCGAGAGGTCGTCTGCAAACTGGCCCCAGCCGCCACGCGCCGCATCGCCAGGCGACTATTCACAGATGATGACGTCAAGCAGCGCGCGGAGGTCTTTGTGCACCGCTACCGCACGCTGCTGGCCGAGACGATCGCGCGTGATCTGACGGGTGCTCTGCTGGCCAAGCGCCTTGACGAGCCAGGGGGGCGCCTATTTCTGCTTCTCGATGCCGCAGCTGGTGATCGACTCTAGCGGCGAGGCCGCAGCGATAGTTTGCAGGGCCCTGAGTCAACGGATCGTTAGGCCGCTGATGCTATGGATCCAACATGGCGATCTTCGCGTACATGCAGCGCTGTAATTTCTAGCCCCGGGGACAATCCTTGAAGATCCTGATTACCGGTGGAGCCGGATTCATCGGCTCAGCCGTCGTCCGCCGCGCGATTGCTGACGGCCACCAAGTCGTGAACTTGGACGTGCTGACCTATTCAGCGAATTTGGAGAACGTCGAGGGCGTCGCGGCGGCACCCGGCTACGCGTTTGAACAGGTCGACATCTGCGACCGTCCGGCGTTGGAGGCGGTGTTCGCCACGCATCGGCCCGACGCGGTAATGCACCTGGCCGCCGAGAGCCATAACGATCGCGCTATCGAAGGCCCGCTAGACTTTGTGCGTTCCAACGTGATGGGCACGGCGATCCTGCTGGAAGTCGCGCGCGCGTATTGGATGACGCTGGACGGTGCCACTAAGGCCGCGTTCCGGTTCCACCATGTGTCCACCGACGAAGTGTTCGGCGCTCTGGGCGAGGACGGCGACTTTACGGAAGCCACGCCCTATGACCCCAATTCGCCCTATTCAGCCTCCAAGGCTGCGGCCGACCATCTGGTTCGCGCGTGGCATCGCACCTTCGGGCTGCCCATGGTGCTGACCAACTGTTCCAACAACTACGGCCCCTACCAGTTTCCCGAGAAGCTGATCCCGACGGTGATCACCCGGGCGTTGGAGGGCAAATCAATCCCCGTTTATGGCGATGGTCGTCAGGTACGCGACTGGTTGCACGTGGACGACCATGCAGACGCGCTTCTGCTGGTCCTAAGTAAGGGCCGTCTCGGTGAGACCTATTGCATTGGTGGCGATGCCACCCAGCGGAACCTGGACGTGATCAGGGTGATCTGCGGGCATCTCGACAAAATGGCACCGGCCAACACGCCACATGCCGATAAGATCGCCTTTGTCACCGACCGGCCGGGCCACGACTTCCGTTACTCCATCGATGCCTCGAAGCTGGCGTCCGAACTGGGCTGGACGCCGCGCCGCGCGCTGGGCGAGGGTCTGGAAGACACCGTGCGATGGTACGTCGATAACTACGGCTGGGTGGAGCGCATTCGCCAGCGCGGTTTTGAGTCCGAGCGATTGGGATTGGTGACGTCATGAGGCGCGGGATTGTCTTAGCAGGCGGCGCGGGCACGCGGCTGCATCCTCTGACCATCGCGGTCTCTAAGCAGCTGCTGCCGGTCTACGACAAGCCGATGATTTACTATCCGCTGTCGGTGCTGTTCCTGGCTGGCGTGCGCGAGATCCTGATCATCACCACGGCGGAGGACCAGGCGGGTTTCGTGCGTCTGTTGGGTGACGGCTCTAGGTTCGGAGTCCGCTTCGAGTATGTCATCCAGCCGACGCCTGGCGGTCTGGCGGAAGCCTATCTGCTGGGTGAGGACTTCATCGCGGGCGAACCCAGCGTGCTGATCCTGGGTGACAACATCTTCTTCGGGCAGAATTTCGTGCAGATGCTGAAGTCGGCGGATGCCCGTCAGGGCGGCGCGACGGTGTTCGGTTATCCTGTGCATGATCCCGAGCGCTATGGCGTCGTCGAGATGTCGTCGGACAATCGCGCGCTCTCTATCGAGGAGAAACCGACCAAGCCCAAGTCGAACCTCGCAGTGACCGGTCTCTATTTCTATGACGGCAACGCCAGTCGGATGGCCAAGACTTTAGAGCGCTCCGCGCGAGGCGAGTTGGAGATCACCGCGCTTAACGACCTCTATCTCAAGCAAGGCGACCTACACGTCGAGATGCTGGGTCGCGGCTTCGCCTGGGAAGACGCCGGCACCCACGACAGCCTGATCCAAGCCGGCGAACTGATCCGAACCTACGAACAGCGTCAGGGTCTCCGAATTGGCTGTCTTGAGGAGATTGCATTCCAGAACGGCTGGATCGACCAGGCCGAACTTATGAAGCAGGCCGA
>JAYTWT010000193.1:0-1649 GCA_043743295.1 Alphaproteobacteria bacterium
GCGTCCAGCAACGCCTGGAGCGAGGGCACAACGAAGTAGACCTGCTGAAAGTCGTCGATCCGATAGGGGGTTCGCATCAGCCGTTCCAGATTGAACGCCAGGCGGTTGGGCGAAGGATCCTCTAGCGCGAAGAGGGTCTCCGTCCGGCTGGAGACGATCCCGGCTCCATAGATGCGAAGACCCTGGGGTGTCGCCAGCAGCCCGAACTCCACCGTGTACCAATAGAGCCGCGCCAGGTTGTGCAACTGGCCCAGGCCGAGCGCGCGAAGCCCGCCCTGACCATAGGCCTGCATATAGTCGGCGAAGGTGGGGTCGGTCAGCATGGGTACGTGACCAAAGACATCGTGGAAGATGTCGGGTTCCTGAAGATAATCAAGCTGGTCAGGGCGGCGGATGAACTGGCCGGCGGGAAACCGGCGGTTGGCCAGATGATCGAAGAACACCGCATCGGGAACCAGCCCCGGTACGGCGACCACCGACCATCCGGTAAGGCGCTTCAGGTCCGCGTTGATGCGCGTGAATTCCGGAATTCCCCCCCGGTGGAGATCAAGCGCATCCAGGCCGTTCAGGAAGGCATCGCAGGCGCGGCCCGGCAGCAAGGTCGCCTGACGCTCATAGAGGTTCAGCCAGACGCGGTGTTCCGACGCCGCATAGCGCGACCACTGCTGATCGATGGTCCAGTCCGCGGCGGCGCCAGGCGGCGGGGTGGGTGTGTCGGCAGTCATGGCGGCAGATTAGCGCCGAATTCGTGCAAATTCCGTTCGCAGTTGGCTGGCAGGACCTGTCTCGGAGGCAAGATCGTGCGCTCGACGGCTGGGTTCACGCAGGTGTCGCCCCGAGCCGCGCGATGCAGGCCAAGCCGTGACGTCAGTGCCCGATGCCAGGCCTGAGGTGGTATTGGCCTTCGCGGAAGGCGTCGAACAGGAGGGCAGCCTGGGGATGGCCGACCGGTTGGCCGGTGTCGTCCGGCAGCAGGTTCTGTTCGGAGACGTAGGCCACGTAGGCGCTCTCATCGTTCTCGGCGAGCAGGATAGAACGGCTGATCCTTGTGCGGCCGGATGTGTTCGGGGATCGAGAGCCAGTACTCCTCGGTATTGGAGAAGGTCGGATCGACATCGAAGATCACGCCGCGGAAGGGGAAAACCCGGTGGCGGACGACCTGGCCGATGATGAATTTGGCGAGTCGCGTCGACATGATTGGGTTTTTACACAACCTCTCCTGACCGGAAAGTGAACGTAACGTCGCGTTGGCGCGGTTCAAGGCCCGCTTTCGGATATGCGACACACTTGCTACAGGTGTCTTGAAATCAGGCGCGTCCGGGGGTGCGTCTGCAAGAGAACGGGTTTCAGCCCATGGATCAGGCGCTGCGTGCGCCGGGCGCCACTGCGCGCGGCCAGGATCGATCAGATGCGGCGCCGGCGTGTTACGCCGCGCTCGACCTGGGGACGAACAACTGCCGACTGTTGATCGCGACCCCCTCGGCTCAGGGGTTCCGGGTCGTGGAGGCCTTCTCGCGCATCGTGCGGCTGGGCGAGGGCCTGTCGCAGACCGGACAGCTTTCGGAAGCGGCCATGGATCGAGCCGTGGCGGCGCTGAAGATCAGCGGTGAAAAGGTGCGTCGTCGCCAGGTGGTCCGGTTTCGGGCGAT
>JAYTWT010000194.1:0-24222 GCA_043743295.1 Alphaproteobacteria bacterium
AGCCGGTCCGCACCCGCCACCGCGATGTCGGCCTGCTTCAAGGCCCGCAGGATCTCTTCGAATAGAGCCCCGCGCCGCCGCACAAGGATCAGCACGTCGCCCGCGTGGGCTGACCGCTCCGCCTGAAGGGTCTTGTCATAGATGCTGTCGCCCCGCGCGATCAGCGCGGCGATCTCGGCGGCGATCTTGCGGGCCAGGCGGCGGTTGGCGCTGTCCTCGGGCTCGGCGTCCAGCGGCGTATCCCAGGCCTCGCGCTTTTCTTCCTTGAAATCAACCTCCAACGGCCACGCATCGACGCAACCGGGGTCGCGACGCACCGGCATGTGTGTGACAATACCCGGTTCATCGCGGGGCTGTATCGCCCCGGCCAGTTCGAGCGGCGCGAAGACGGTGTCCACGAACGTCAGCACCTGTGGCGTTGAGCGCCACGAGGTCAGCAGGGGGATCAGCCGGAAATCGAACCCTGCGCCCTCGGCGCGAGTGCGGTGGAGTTGGTATTGCTGGAGAAGCTGTTCCGGTTGTGCGCCCTGGAAGGAGTAGATCGACTGTTTCTCGTCGCCGACGACGAACAGCTGCCTTTGCGTGCCGCTGCCTCGTGCCCCGGCACCCGAGAAGAACTCCTCTGTCAAGGCGCTGACAATCTTCCATTGGTCGGGGGCAGTGTCCTGCGCCTCATCCACCAGGACATGATCGATGCCCCCGTCCAGCTTGTAGAGCACCCAGGCTGCGGCCGGACGGTCGCGCAGTAGGTGGCAGGCCTTTTCGATCAGGTCCGCGAAATCAAGTGCGCCTAGTGCCTCTTTCTCGATGGCGTACGCCTCAAGATAGGCATCGGCGAGGGTGAGCGCGCCTACCGTGTCTGCGGCGATCTGAGCGGCGCGGACACGCTCGCGAGCGATCTGCAAGCGTTCCTGTTCACTTAGCAGGGCGGTGCGAAGGGCGTCATCACGCTTGGTGACGCCGGAGGTGAGGATCCATTTGGCCGCATCGCCTTCACCGTCTTTCGTGAAGAACAGTGCCAATGCCTTTGGGAATGCGGTGTTGGAATCGGCGGAGATCGCGCCGAGTTCGCCAGCGCGCCCTTGGTCTGAGGCCGTCCCGCCCTGTAGGGCCTCTGCGGCGAAGAGGTAGAGGTCGCAGTCGAGCCGCGCCATCGCTTCGGCGCCGATCGTTTCCGGGTCAGCCCCCCGCGCAACATCGACCGTCCGCCAAACCCAGGCGGTTGCGCCCTCCAGTCCACCCTCGCGATCCAGGAAATTCGCCAGCGCGCCGCGCCGCGCTTCGAAGTCCTTGAACATCGCCTCGAAGCTCTGGAAATCCAGCGCTACGGAGAAGCGGGCGTAGGCCTGCGCGACGGGGTTGCCCCCGGCCAGCGCGTGCCGTGCGACTAAGCCTCTGGCGGCGCGGGCCACGGCGGCGGACGCCGCATCATCCATGACCCGGAAGCCAGGCGAGACGCCTGCCTCCAGCGGAAAGCGCCGCAACAGCTTCTCGCAGAAGGCATGGATGGTCTGGATTTTCAGTCCGCCGGGGGTCTCCAGCGCCTTGGCGAACAGACCCCGCGCTTCGGAGAGCTGACCTGAATTATAGGTGTCAGGCTCAAGGTTTTGCAGGTCAGCCAGGGTCCGGCGCAGTGTGGTGTCATCGTCCACCGACCACGAGCCCAGGACCAGGAACAGTCGGCGCTGCATCTCTGATGCCGCCGCCTTGGTGTAGGTCACGCAAAGGATGGCTTCCGGCGGCACGCGAGCCAAGAGTAGGCGGGCTACGCGATCAATCAGGGTCTTGGTCTTGCCCGACCCCGCATTGGCCGTGACGAAGGCCGATAGGTTCGGGTCCGCTGCCAGCCGCTGCGGGTCGACTGTTTCGATGACGTCTTCACTCGCAGGGGGCAGGAGCGTGATGGTCATTCCTCGTCCCCCTCGCCGCTGGTAGACCATTCGAACACCCGGGCCAGGTGATCGTAGTCACTCATCCGCGCCTTCACGAACTGGGGCGCGACCCGCGACAGGTAGGGCTGATCCGCATCATCGAACCGGGCGATCAGCCGGGCGAGACCTTCGATGGCCTGCGTCGCGGCCTCGGCGCTCTCATCTCCAGCGAGGGCGCGAGTCTCGACCCTGCCGGCGGGCTTGCGCCCAGTGACCTCCAGGTAGGTCAAGTCGCCGGGCTTCAGGCGGCCCAGATCTGGAAATCCTCCGGCGGCCAGGATCGCAGCAGTCAGGGTCAGCTGGGGCGAAAACCCTGTCTCGACTTCTTTTTTGGACGGCGCCTTGCCGGTTTTGTAGTCGAGGATATGGCCGAAGCCGTCAGCGGTGACTTCGATCCGGTCGGCGCGGGCGGTCACCGTGAAGGGTCCGGCGGGACCGGCGAGCGTGCGCTGCCCCTTCAACTCCACCTTTATATGCCGCCCATCGCGACGCTCACGCTCCAGCGTCGCGACCCAATCCGCCGCCTCTACCGCCAGTGCCGCCTCGCGCGCCATGGCCTCGCGCGGCAAGCCGGCCTTGACCAGCTCCTCCAGGTAGAGCGCGGCAAAGGTCGCGGCGGCGTCATCGGGTAGATCGGCGGGGAAGGCTTCGGCGAAGCGTTCGAACGCTGCGTGGATTGCAGTACCCCGGGCGCGGGCGTCGGCGGACTGGTCCGGGCGGTCCATCGGATAGAGCCGTAGGATGTCCCGCGCCCAGACCGCGTAAGGATCCCGCGTCAGGGTCTCTACGCGAGTCACCGCTAACTCTCGCGGACGATGGGCGAGGGGTGGGATTGGGGCGGGGCGCCTGACCGGCAGGTACGCGTCCGGCGCGTCTAGTGCGCGGGCCCAGTCCAACACGTCGGGCCGGGCCGGAATGCTGAGGCCCGCTCCCCTTGCCAGCGTCTCCAGGCGCCATAGCCAGCGCGACTTGACCGACGGCGCACCCTCGCGGCGCTCGGTGTGTAGCAGGATCACCTCAGGCGCCGATGCAGCCTGGGCGAAGTCGTGGGCGGCCAAGCCGATCCGCCGCTCGGGCGACGGCAGGTCTAGGGCTGCGCGCATGGGCCGCGACAGAAAGGGGTCCAGCGCCGCGCCAGCGGGCCAGACGCCCTCTTCAAGTCCAGCGACCACGAGCCGGTCGGCGCGGACCAGCCGGGCCTCGATGGCGCCCAGGATTCGTAAGCGCGGGTGGGTCGCGCCACCGGAGCGAACGGTCTCGCCCGCCATGAGTCGCTGCAGCAGGTCGGCGAACTGGCGCGTGGTGACACTGGGCAGGCCTTCGCCGTCACGCATCAGCCCGCCCAGCAGTCGGGCCATCGCCTCACCGTCATGACCGGCCCAAAGGTTTCCCGTCTGACCATCTGGCCGGACACAGATCGCCTCCATGGCGGTCGCCAGACGTTGGGCAGCCAGGGCCGGTGGGTCGGTGTCGTCCGCCCAGGACAGGCTGGAGACAATGTCTTCCAGGCGCTCCGCCAGAGGTATCGCTTCCGGCGTCTTCGTGAGGCGCGACTTGAGGCTCTCCCAGGTTGCGGCACGCGGGCCACGCAAGGCGGCGCGTTCCAGGGCCGCGCTGTTGCCGAGGGTCGAATAGGGGTGCTTTAGCAGGCCGAGTAGGATCACCGGGTCCAGCGGATCAGACGCCGCGCGGGCCAACAACGCGGCCAGGACGCCACAAGGCCCGCCCGCTAGGCTCTCCCCAAGCGAGCTGTCCGGGACCACGCCCCACCGCGCCAGCTTTGCGGTTACCCGGCGCGCTAGGACTTGGTCGGGTGTGACCAGGGCGGCAGTTCGTTCCGGCGTCTCCAGAACCTCGCGCAGCAGGAGGGCGACGGCAGTCGCGGCCTCTTCCTCGGTGCGAGCACTAACAAGCGACAGACCGCTTAGGCCCTCGGCGATGGCGTCAGCGTGCTCAGCCTTTAGCGTCGCAATCACGTGCAGCCAGTCGGCAGTCTCCTCGGCTGGGCGCAGCGCCTCATTGATCACCTTGCGCCGCCAGCGTTCCGAAGGCCGCTCGGACATTGAGGCGGGCCAGACCCGCACCTGATCGCGTGGCGTACACGCCTGTTCCAACATCCGCCTCAGCGCACCTTGCGGATGCTGCACATCCACCTTGCTCCAGGCTTTGTCGGCGAGATCCTGATCCAGGCCGGGCAGCACAACCGAACCCTGCGGCGCATTGGCGATAGCGATCAGCAGCGCTCGTGTGGCCGGGGCGGTGCCTGTGGAACCCGCCGCGACCAGTACGCCCCTTGGCGGCGCATCAGTCCAGCGCTGGGCCAAGCGGCGCAGTAGCCTGACGCGCCGCTCACTCACATCGACGACACCCAGCACCGCCAGCCGCTCAGGCCATAGCCGCAGGGCCTGTTCAAGGAAGTGACGGGACACCTGCCAATGTTCGGCCAGCTCGGCGTCGACCAGTCCAGCTAACCGCTCGCCGACGACAACTTCCTCGATCTGCAGGCCATCAAGGAAGCTACCCAATGCGTCGGCCATGTCCAAGGCTGCGGAAGCACTGACCAAGCCGCCGGGGATCGCATCGCTGAGTTCGGCCACCAACCTGGTCAGTTCAAATCGCCGCCGCAAAGGATCGATAGCGGCCGGTAGGTCGAGCGCCAGATCACCGGGCTCGAACGGCGGCTCGCCGGCGTCCAGGTCACCGAGCGGGCGCATCTGCGGTGGTAGTACGGGCTTGCCGCCAGAGGCCTTGATGAAAGCGTCAGCCAGAGCCCGCGCGCCGCGCCGTGTCGGGGTCAGCACGACGGCGTCGGCCAGCGCCTCCTGCCCCAAGGGTGACAGGGCGTCATAGAGGCCCTGGGCCAAGTCCTCCGCGAACGGCCGGTGCGCCGGGATGCTGAACCAGCGCGGGCCCGGTTGTTCGAAGAAATAGGTCATGTCAGTCGGGCTTCTACGGCCGCGAGGGCTCGCGGATCCCCAACCTGCATCCACAGGCCCTCAGCGCGGTGACCAAACAAGCGCCCCTTGTCGGACGACCGGAACCAGATGTCCCGAAGGCTGAACTTCGACCGGGGATCGGCATAAATCGGGCGTGGGTCGATGATCTCGATGCCGATGGCGTAGAGCGGCGCGTCCGCACGTTCCCCCCGATGGGTCAATCGATCCGCTTCGTCTTGGAAGAAGTCGCCGGGCGCGTCGTCGAAACCCACAGTGCGGGCCTTCGGCACAACGGTTACAAGCGAGTCCATGCAGTCTGGATCCCAAGCGGCGATGAGCTCGGTCAGGATCGGCTCGCCGGGTTTCTGCCAAACGTAATCGCTGTTGCACCGGAAGATAGGTGCCTCGCCCAGCAGGGCCTGGGCGCGTTTGACTCCCCCTCCGGTTTCCAGCAGCGCTTGACGCTCATCTGAGATTAGGAACTCAGCGTCGTTGCGGCCTCGGAGATAGGTTTCAAGCTGGTCCGCATGGGCATGGACATTGACGACGATCCGCTCGACGCCCGCGCCAACCAGTGGGTCCAGCACATACGCGATCAGCGGCTTGCCGCCGACCGGGACCATGGCCTTTGGCATACTGTCGGTGAGGGGGCGCATACGAGTCCCAAGGCCAGCCGCCATCACCATTGCGATCTTTGGGCCGCTCATGCCCGGAAACCCGACGGCACGTGGTAGTCAAACCAGGCTTTCAGGCCGGCCATGGCCGGGTCCTGCAGATTGCGTTCCAGGTAGCGCCAGGTGCGGGGCATGAAGGCGCGGTACTGCGGTCGGCCCAAAAGGACCTGTCGCGCGAACACTCGGCCCAGGATGCGGGCAGCGTTGGAAGCGGCGAGCGCCCGGTAGTCGGCTAGGAAACTGGCGCGGTCCAAGGCCGGTCGCGCGGCCAGAAACCGGTCTAGCATGGCGGATTCCAGCTCCGGTGAGACATCGCGCCGCGCGTCCTGTAGCAGGTGCAGCAAGTCCCACGCAGGGTGAGCTTTCAGGGCATCCTGGAAGTCGAGCAGGCCGACCCGGGCCACGCCCGCTCGGTCTGGAAGCCAGAGCAGGTTCTGAGCGTGATAGTCGCGGTGGGTGAACACCGTGGCGCCCGCCTCGCCTCGGACCCAGACCGGGGCCCAAAGTGCGTCCCAGTCGGCAAGCGCCGACGCGCCAAAATCCGGCAGGCCCACCAGCTTCGGCCACCATTCCAGGAAGGTATCCGTGGCGACTTTTAGGGCCAGGGCGTCGTAGGTAAGGAGCGGCCAGCTCGTCCCGTCCGCTTCCAGCTGCGCCGGAGGGGTCACGGCCTGGAGCATCGCCTGCAGGTCGACAGCGGCTTCATAGAGGGGTGTTTCCGGCGCGCCCTCTCCGATCAGGGTGGCAAAGAGACCGTCGCCCAAGTCCTCCAGCACCGCTAAGCCATGAGTCACATCATGTGCCAGGATATTTGGCGCGGATAGACCTTGATCCCGCAGATAGGCCGCGGTGGTCACGAAGGCGGCCACAGAGCCGGCCGCAAGGCGTGCGGCGGCATTGTAACCCAGGGCCGTTCGTTCGGCAGGAGAGGCATCCGGCGGACAGACAAGGCTCTCTGTTGCCGGAGGCTGGTCCATGAAGATAAGACTGGGTCCGGCGACCGGATAAAGACGCTCATACTGTCGCGTCGAAGCATCGCCCGACAGCGGCGCACGCCTTGCATCGGCGAAGCCCGCCGCCTGCAGGAATGCCCGTTTGATCGCTTCCCGCTTTGTGACCTCATCCGCCGAACTCAAACCCACGTCCCTCCCAGGCACCGTGCAAGTCCAGGCTGACATGCCGAACCTGCGGATCTTCCCCAAGCCTGATCTCTACATCGAGTCGGTCGGGTGGCAGCCGGCCCTCCAGCCGCTCGGGCCATTCGATCACGGCGGCACCCTCGTCCAATGCCTCGTCCAATCCGATCTCATAGGCCTCGTCGGCACGGGTCAGGCGATAGAGGTCGAAGTGGGCCACGCTGATCGGGTCGCCAACGTAGAACTGGACGAGGGTGAAAGTCGGCGACGGCGCCTCCTCATCCGCGGTCGTCAGGGCGCGGATCAGGGCGCGCGCCAGGGTCGATTTCCCAGCGCCTAAGGGTCCCGACAGGCAAACCGCATCGCCCTGTTGCAGAACGGCTGCGATCGCCGCGCCCAACCGAGCCATAGCCGCCTCATTGGGGATAATCATCCGGCGGTCTCATCTGGATTGCGCAGCAAACCGTGCTCGACAAGGGCTTTTAGCCGCGAGGTCACCTCAATGGCGTCGCCGTCTAGAGTATCAGGCATGATCGGCTTACCGATGACCAAGGCGAATGCCCGGCCACGCTTGTTGAGGAGCTCGTGGAAGAGGGTGATATCGCGAAGCTCGCCCGACACTTTGTGAAAGAGATGGAATAAAGTCGACCAGGGCCCGTTCAGATGTATCGGCAGGATCGGTGCGGCATATTTGCGGGCCAGGGTGACGGCGGACGGCATCCACTCCGGATCGACCAAGGTACCGTTTCGCTGCTGGCGGGCTAGGCGTCCGGCGGGGAAGATCACCAGGCAACGCCCGGCTTCCAGGGCGTCGCGCGTGAGAACCAGGGTGCCCCGCGTTTTCTCGCGGGTGCGTTTGGCCTCGACCCACTCGACGGGGATCAACACATCGCCGAACGCGGGGACAACGCGGTGAGCGTCAGCATTGGCGTAGAAGCAGAGATCGGGTCGGACCGCCTTCAGCGCGTCATAGACCGCAACGCCGTCGGCGATGCCGGTGGGATGATTGCAGACGACGATAAGCGGGCCCTCTGAGGGCACGTTCGCTAACCCCGAAGTGCTGACATTGAGGGCCAGCAATCGGGAAATATGATCGAGGGCGTCCCGACCCCTCATCGGGCCAATCGCGTCGGCCATTCGGCGGGCTTTGGCGTAGTCGAGTAGGCCGTAAAGGAGCGGGCGAACAAGCGGCCAAGCGAGGCTGCCCGCGAGCTTTGGTGCGCGCTCGGCGATCAAGCTGTCGACGATGTGGGCGCGGCGGCCCAAACTGCGGGCCGACGATGCTGTAGGCGCAAACGTCATGGGGTCAGAATGGCCTGTCGCCCCCTACCCGGGCAAGCCTCAGGGTTTGAGACGGGCGATCAAGGCTGCCGTCGAAGAGTCATGTGCACCGCTCGAACCGCCCTCAAGCTCACTCAGCACGCGGCTGGCTAGGGACTTACCAAGCTCGACGCCCCACTGGTCAAAGCTATTGATTCCCCACAGCACGCCTTCAACGAAGGTCTTGTGTTCATAAAGCGCGATCAGGGCCCCTAGGCGCTCTGGGTCGAGACACTCCAGCACCAGGAAGCTTGAGGGCCGGTTTCCAGGGAAAGTGCGTTGAGGGGCCAAGGCGTCGATCTCGCTGGAGGGTCGCCCTGCCGCCGTCAGTTCGGCGCGGACATCCGTTTCGCTACGTCCAACCATCAGCGCTTCGGCCTGAGCGATAGCGTTGGCGAGCAGCTTGGTCTGAGCGGCAGGATCGCCTTCGGAGGCTTGGCGGACGGCGACGATGTCCACCGGGATGATGTCGGTGCCCTGATGCAGCAGTTGGAAGAAAGCGTGCTGACCGTTGGTGCCTGCATCGCCGAACACGCTGGCGGCGGTAGAATGCCGCACGGGCGCGCCGATAGCGGTCACGCGCTTGCCGTTAGACTCCATTTCCAACTGCTGCAGGAAGGCGGCGAAGAGGCGCAGGCGCTGGGCGTAAGGAACAACGGCTCGGATCGGCCGGCCGAGCCCGTTGCGGTTGAACACATGCGCCAGCGCCAGCATGACCGGCGCATTGGTAGCCAGGGGCGCGGACTGGAAGTGGGCATCCATGGTGTGGGCACCCGCCAGCATCCGCGCGAAGACGTCGTAGCCCAGCGCGATGGCGCAGGAGAGGCCGACCGAAGACCAGAGCGAATAGCGTCCACCCACCCAATCCCAAAAGCCGAAGACTTGGTCCGCCGGTACGCCGAACGCCTGCGCCTTGTCGGGTGCCGCGGAGACAGCCACCAGTTGGGTATCAGAAGCCGAGCCCAGGGCGGCGCGCAGCCAGGCCCGCGCAGCCTCGGCGTTGGTCAAGGTCTCTTGGGTGGTGAAGGTCTTTGAGACTGTGACGATCAGGGTCTCCGCTGGATCAAGGCCGTTGAGGGCTTGGGCCAATTCAGCGGGATCGACGTTGGCGACAAATCTCAGATCGATAGCGGGCGTGACGGGCCTCAAAGCTTCCCAGATCAGCCGTGGCCCCAGGTCGGACCCACCGATGCCGATATGGACGATGGCGCGGATCGGCTTTCCAGTGGCACCCGTCTTGATGCCTGATCGCACGGCCTCGGCGAAAGCGCGCATGGCCTCACGCGTGGCCTCGATCTGGCGTGACACGGGCTCTCCCGTCGCAAACCAATCGGCACCCTCAGGTGCGCGTAACGCCATATGCAGGGCAGGGCGGCCTTCGGAGGCGTTGACCACCTCACCGGCGAACAAGCGGGTCCGCGCTGCCTCGACACCCGACGCATGGGCCAGGTCTAGCGCCACCTTGAGATCGTCCAGCGACCATGGCTGTTTCGAGAGATCGATCTCCAACCCCGCCGCCGTCAGGGTCAGTCGGGACAAGCGCTCCGGCTCGCCGGCGAACAGCTCGTCGATCCGTCGATCGCGCGCAGCAGCGGCGGCCTTGAACAGGGCCGACCAGGCGGTTTCGACGTCAGACACGTGTGATCCCTATTCGGACGAACTGTACTTGACGCTGCAGCCATAGGGGCGGGTCACCGCCTCGACGACCGGGCGCCCGGCTGTCACGTCGGCCAGCGCGGCGACGACATAGTTCTTAGCGCCCTTCAGGCTCTCTGGGTCCGAGGTCGGCTGGTCGTCGATCCCGCCCATGTAGACAACCTTGCCGGTCTTATCGATGATGAACATGTGCGGCGTGGCCTTGGCTTCATACGCCCGCCCCACGACCCCCTTCGGGTCCAGCAGAACGTCGGTGGAGCCGGCGCCCACCTTTGTTTTCCAGGCCCTGGCCTGGGGTCCGGTCAGATAGCCCTGGAACCCTGGCGCGGAGGAGATGATGCTGAGCCATACCACGCCAGACTTGGTGGCTTCATGTTGCAGCGCCTGCATACTTCCGGAGGCGTAGTGTTTGCCGACATAGGGGCAGCCGTTGTTGGTCCACTCCAGAACGACGGTCCTACCACGGAACTCGGCGAGTGAGCGGGTCCGGCCTGAGGCGTCGATAGCCGAGAAGGCCGGCGCAGGCTGGCCAAGCATCGGCGCTGCAGCAACTGGCCGAGCCATAGCTGTGGTCAGCGCGAGGGCCAGGAGAGCACGGCGGTTGATCATCGTGGCGGCTCCTTTCTCGAACGGCCGGGGTCAGCCGGGCTTGGCAGCGGCGTCCAGAGCCCTAACCACCAAGCCTTGGGTCAAGATCGAGGGTAGAATAGCCGGTGTGCCACCTTTCACGCCATAGACCAGATAGAGCGGCACCCCAGCGCGGCCGAAGCTGGCCAACTCCGCGGCGATAGCCGGATCGCGCTTCGTCCAATCGGCCTTGAGATAAACGCCGTTGGTACGGGCCAGCGCCTCAGACACTGCCTTAGTGGACAAGGCTACCCGGTCGTTCACCTGACAACTGACGCACCAGGCCGCCGTATAGTTGACCAACACAGGCCGACCCTCGGCCTGAAGCGCAGCCAGCCGGGCGGGCGTATAGGGCTCGTAGTCCAGCTTGGCGGCCTGTGCGCCGGTCGCGGTGTCGTTGGGCAGGGCATAGGCCGGCCAAAGCGCGCCACCCACAATGGCGATGGCCGCGAGCCCAGCGGCGGTGAGGGTCAGGCTAAGCGCAGGCTTTCCCTGAGCGGCGCGATGCTGGGCCACGCCGAACAGCCAGGCACCGAACGCCAGGATGATGGCGGCGGCCAAGATCCGCGGGATGGCGTCGGAGCCGACTTGGACCGTCAGGACCCAGACTAGCCAAGCGACAGCACCGTACATCGGAAACGCCAAGCCTTTGCGGAACACGTCCATCCAAGGTCCGGGGCGCGGCAGGCGGCTTAGCAGGCCCGGGACGAACGCCACCGCGACGAAGGGCAAGGCGAAGCCGATTCCCAACGCCAGGAACACCACCAGGGCAGCGGCAGGCGGCTGGGTCAGCGCCCAGCCTAGGGCTGGACCCATAAATGGTGCCGTGCAGGGCGCGGCCACAACCACGGCCAGGACGCCCGTGAAGAATGATCCTGAGAGCCCACCGCGCGCCGCTAAGCCGGAACCCACGCCCTGAAGCGAGGCCCCCATTTCGAAGACGCCTGATAGGTTCAGCGCTACGGCTAGCATCAAGAGCGCCAGGGCAGCGACCACCGGCGGGTCCTGGAGCTGGAAGCCCCAGCCGACGGCATCGCCAGCGGCCCTGAGGCCGATCAAGATAGCGGCGAGACCAACGAAGGTGACTAGCACTCCGGCCCCGAACGCTAGGCCCTGACGGCGCGCCTCGTCATCATGACCGCCGTGCCCGGCCAGCGAGGCGGCTTTCATGGCCAGGACGGGGAAGACGCACGGCATCAGATTCAAGATCAGACCGCCGATCAGGGCGAAGAATGCGGCGGAGACCAACCCAAGGTCTGCCGAACCTGGAGGCGACTTAAGCTTGGCGGCGGGCGGGCCCAAGCCCGCAGCGCCGGGCGGCAGAGGTCCCGATGCGGCAGTGACCTCATAAGCCTTGCCCTCCAACGCCAGGACGCCCGCGATCTCCTTTGGCGGCGCGGCACCCTGGAAGTCATAGCCAGGTGTCAGGCTGAGAGTCAGGCCGTCGGGCCCGCGTTCAATCGCCTGCGGTTTGGCATGGTCGATGATGGTTCCGGAGAAGGGGTAAAAGTAGGCCGCAGCCAGGTCCGCGCCCTTCAGCACCGAGCCGGTGATCGCCAGTTTCAGGCTCTCACCTTGTTTCTCAAAGACACCGGTCAGGCCCGCAGGCTTGGGCGCGGCGGCCAGGGTGTCAGCGATCTTTGCACCCCAGGTTGGGTCGGCGGGCGCGGCTATGGCGACGACCGGCAAGGTGATTGTCAGGGTCGCGTCTTCGGGAATACAGACCTCGGCGCAAACCAGGAAGGCGGCCGCGGCGGTCAATGTGACACTCTGGCCGGGTTTGGCGTTCGCTGGTGCGGTCAGCATGATCGGCAGCAGGACTTCGCCCTCATAGCCATAATTGACCAGAGGCCCGACAGGCAGCCGGTGCGGCGTCGGCCAGGTCAAATCCGATGCGGTCCAACCTGTGGGCAGGCGCCAGGTGATCTTGGTGGCCTCGCCGCTGTCACCAGCGTTTCGCCAATAGGTGTGCCAGCCCTTCTGGATCTGTTGGCGAAGGGCGATCTGAACACTCTGGCCGGGCACGACGCCTTGAGCCGCAGGGATCAACTCGGCGGTCAGATGCCCGGTGTTGACGGGTTGCGCCAGAGCTGCGCTCGAGACCATCAGCGCAAGGAGCGCACCCAATAGACGTCGCATGGTCACCTCGCAGCCGACAGGGCTGTACGGGGGCTATATGGCGTAGGCGTGGCCGAAGCGCAAAGCCGGGCTCGACTCGGCGGCCCGTCCGGCCATGATCAACGAATCGCCTTCTGGTCGGCCACGTAGGAGTTCAGGTGCCCGCATCCTTCGACGACATCGATATCGGTCAGGTAGTCAACCTGGGCGTCGCGGCGGTAGACGCCAATGCCTTGGCTACCTTCATTATCGCCTTCGCTCCGGGTTGGAGCGTGGATCAGGGGGCACCGGACCCGATGGTGTTCGCCATCTGGTCGAAACTGGATGCCATCGCCTCGGCAGATTGGCCGCAGACCAAAAGGCTGGGCGTCGACGCCCTGCGCTGGATGCGCAACCCACCTGCGGGGGAACTGTTGCGCGGTCGCATGACCGTGATGGCCAAGGACCCGGTGGGCGATGACAAGGGCATAATCATCGCCCAGCACGACCTCTTGGACGAGGCGGGCCGGCTGGTCTTCTCTTGCCTGACCCGGAGCGTCTTTTCGCGGTAAGTCGCCTTAGCTGTTCAGCACCGGGGGCGGCTGGTTTTCGGCACCCCGCGACATGGCCAGGGCCACAAGACGGTCCCAGCCGACCAACGAATGCATGTGGGCATAGATCTGGCCCAAGGCCCCGTTGTCGCGCAGTTCAACGAACTTGCCGGGCGGAAGGGCGTTCAGTTTTTCCTCTGAGATGCCGAAGTATTCCGCGATCTTCTGCGGCTCGCCCAGGGTACCGTCCGGGTTGGGCGGGGTGAATGTGGCTTCCTTGGTCTCGAACAGGTCGAGATCCTTCAGGATCTGGACAAAGCCCATGGTCCGCTGGCGCTCGATCTCAAAGTTGTTGCAGAACTCGATGCAGTTCTTCGTGTACTCGGTCGGCTCGCCATTGGCCTCGAAGAAGGCCATGTCGTAATCCTTGTCGACGACGAATTCTGCACCGCGATCGATACAAAGAACCATCTGTTTGTTGGTGTCATCATTGGCGAAGACGAAGGGGTAACGACGGACATAGGCCGGTATGTAGATACCGTTCTCGAACGTTCCGTCGGCCTTGACGAACATGTTATCTCCGGCGTTCAGGCCCATGACGGCGATCGGCAGCTTCTCGTCGCCGACGAAGATGATCGGGCCGGTCAGCATCGCCAGCGGGAATTCGCCGACCGTGAGAGGGATGGCGTGGCCGACCTTGGCGAACCCGAACGGGCCGTCCATGCGCTTCACGCCCATCTTGGCGTGTAGCTCTTTGGCTAGGGGCTCAGGGTTGGAATAGAACAGGACATTGCCGGTGAGTTGCCCTTGCTGGGCGGGTGGGGTGGCGGCCATCTGAAAAGAACCTTCGAAGACGTTGAGCGGCGACGCCAAACTCTGGGTCCGCGCGCGAGGTCGCCGCTTCTAGCCGATCCGGCTCCGGGCGGCAAATCTGGCGTCTGTGCGGATGCCTCTTCAATCCTGGGCGAGAGCAAGGTAACCTTTGGCGTCGGCCTGATGCCTTGAGAGGCGCTGCATTTGATCCGCCATATCCTGACCGCCGGGTTCGTCCTGCTCCTGTCGGCTTGCGCCTCGGATCGCGGGCCTGCACCGGTAACTACCGGCGCGTCGATGGGGCCGACGCCGACCAAGCTCAGCGGTTATTTCTCCACCTCAGTGATAGACGGCGCGGACATTCTAGGACCGCCACCGTCACCGGAATCTCCGCATGGCAAGGCCGACCGGCAACTCTTCAACGAGACCCGGGCGCTGGAGGGATCGCCGCGTTGGAAGACAGCGATCCAGGACAACGACCTGTGGGGCGGTGGAGCGTTAAGGCGGTTCTCTTGTGTACTGGGCGTTGACGTCAGTGAATCCCAGACCCCGGCGCTCTGGAAGATCCTGCACAAGGTGGAACTGGATGTTCGGACCCTGGGCACTCCGGCCAAGGATTTCTATGCCCGCAAACGGCCGCTGATCGGCAATGACCAGCCCATCTGCGTGCCCCGCGAAGACTGGATGAAGACCAACGCCTCCTATCCCTCGGGCCATGCCATGACCGCTTGGTCGTGGGGGCTGATCCTGGCCGAAGCCCTGCCCGCCAAGGCCACGGCGGTGCTGATGCTGGGCAAAGACTCGGGCGACAGCCGCATGGTCTGCGGCGTGCACTTCATCTCAGATGTCGAAGCGGGCCGGACCCTGGGCTCCGCCATGGTCGCGCGCCTACACGCCGAACCTGAGTTCGTAGCGGATCTTGCCAAAGCTAAGCGCGAACTGGCTGTGGCCAGGACCGCGCCGACCGGGTGCGGCGGTTAGCGACGCTGGGTGGCGAACACCACGTGGCGACGTAGAGGGCTGTCATCGGGCAGCCGCGGGTGGTCGAAGTCGCGGGTTGGATCCGGCGTCATGCCGATGCGGCGCATCACCGCCTGGGAGGCGAGGTTGGTGGTCGCGGTCCAGGCGAGAATTTCATTCACCCGCTGATGGGCGAACCCCCAGGCCAGAGCCGCAGCGGCACCTTCGGTGGCCAAACCTTGGCCCTGCGCGTCAAAAGCCAACCGCCAGCCCATCTCCAGGCACGGTGCGGGCGGATCGTTGAGTTCCATCCGCAGGCCGATCATGCCGACCACGACGCCGTCGGATTTGCGCTCGGCGGCCCAGAAGTCATAGCCGAGCCGGGCGATCCGCTCGTTGATACGGTCAACCAGTTCGTCACTGGCCGCGCGATCCCGCACGCCGCCCAGCCAGACGGCCACGCGGGGGTCGGCGTTTAGGGCCGCAAAGGGGGCACGGTCTTCGTCGCGGAAGGCGCGCAGGATCAGGCGGTCGGTCTCGATCATGCCGGTCTTGCTTGAGTAAGGGCCCCGTAGAGATCTGGACGCCGGTCGCGGAAGAAGCCCCAGGCGGCGCGGTGTGCGGTGAGGAAATCCAGGTCGAAGGTTGCGCTCAGCACACCCTCATCGTCACGGCCTAGGTCGGCGACCAGATCGCCCCGGTGATCGGCGATGAAGCTGGAACCATAGAACTGCTGGCCGCCGTTCGGATAGCCGTCCCAGGGCTCGAAGCCGATCCGGTTAGCGCCCACCACAGGGATGATGTTGGAGACCGCATGGCCCTGCATGGCGCGCCGCCAGGGCAGGGCTGTGTCCAGGCTGGCGTCGTGGGGCTCTGAGCCGATGGCCGTCGGGTAGAGCAGCACCTCTGCGCCCATCAAGGTCATGGCCCGCGCACACTCGGGATACCACTGGTCCCAGCAGATCCCGACGCCGAGCCGCCCGAAGCGGGTGTCCCAGACTTTGAAGCCGGTGTCGCCGGGGCGGAAATAGTACTTCTCCATATAGCCCGGCCCGTCCGGGATATGGCTCTTGCGATAGACGCCCATCGGCGATCCATCGGCATCGATCATCACCAGGCTGTTGAAATAGTGCGGCCCCTCGCGCTCGAAGATCGAGATCGGCAGTACCACACCTAGCTCCGCCGCCAGCGGCGCAAGAGCGGTCACGCAGGGGTGCTCGCGCCAAGGATAGGCGGTGGCGAACCAACGCTCCTCCTGGGCGATGCAGAAGTAGGGTCCCTGGAACAACTCTGACGGCAGGATCACCTGCGCGCCGCGCGCGGCGGCCTCGCGGATGAACCCGGCGGTCTTGGCGATGTTGGCGGCCAGGTCGTCGCCATAGGCGGTCTGGATCGCAGCCACGCTGAGGGTTCGGGACATCAGGCCGGCTCCTGCTGGGTGATGCAATGGAACGATCCGCCACCCGTCAGAATGGCGCTAGACGGCAGGCCGATCACCGCACGATCAGGGAATATCTGTCTCAATACGTCCACCGCGAACGCACCCGGCCGTTCGGCGTAGATCGGCACGATTACTGCCTGATTGGCGATCAGGAAATTCATGTGGCTGGCGGGCAGTGGTCCCTCTTCGCCGTCAATCCAACCCGGCGAGGGGATGCGGATCACAGTCAGTTTGGCACCGGCAGCATCGCACATTCCGGCCAGTCGTCGGGCCGCGTCATCATAGGCTTCGGCGTTGGGATCGCCCTTCCCCCAGGCGACAGGGATCGCCACGGTCGAGGGGCCGACAAAGCGCGCCAAGTTGTCGACGTGCCCGTCGGTGTGGTCATTCCGCAGACCTTCTCCCAGCCACAGTACCTTGCGGGCACCGAGACTCTCGGCGAGGGCAACCTCTGCCACTGCCTCGGTCCAGCCGGGGTTGCGGTTGGCGTTCAAAAGGCACTGGCCGGTGGTCAGGACGGTGCCGAGACCGTCGTGGTCGACCGCACCACCTTCCAGGATGAAGTCATGGGTCGCGAGGTCAGTTCCGGCCGCGGCGGCAATCTGGGCGGCGACAGTGTCGTCGTGCTCCAGAGCATATTTGCCGCCCCAGCCGTTGAAGCCGAACCCATGCGCTTTGCCGTCGGCGAAGATTGGCCCGGTATCTCGTAGCCAAATGTCGCCGAACCGCCCCGGTACAATTTCGATTGCAACGTCGTCTGCGAACAGCGCGCGAGCTGCGGCTTCGCCAGCGTCGCTGCCGGTCATCAGTCGGACCCGCTCGCCGCCGGGTCCGGCCAGCGCTCGCGCCAGGGCGGCGACCTCGGCCTGCGCAGCCGCCAGATCATCCTCCCACAGCTCCGCATGGCTGGGAAAACCCAGCCACATGGCTCGGTGCGGCGACCATTCGGCAGGAACAACAACGCTCATCCGACCCTCCAGAGCCCAGCGGGCGCAAATGACCGCCACGGACCGGAAGGTCAAGCGGTCTGACCGGATACGAAAAGGGCGGCCACGTCACCGCAGCCGCCCCTTGGGTGTTGGTTAGTCTTGCGCCGATTTAATACTCGATGTGCAGCGTCGCAACAAAGGTCCGGCGATAGCCCGGTTGACCCACGGCGGTACCGGTCAGGTTCGTTGAAATGTCGCCGAGGTAGCGCTTGTCGAACAGGTTCCGGATGTTGCCCTGGATGTAGGTATTCTTCAGGCCGAACCCGTCCAGCTTGTAGCGCGCATCCAGATCCCACAGCGAGTAGCCGCGGAACTTCTCGGTGTTCACCAAGTTGGTCCAACGCGAGCCAACGAACTTGCCCTGGGCCGCGATGCTGAAATTCTCAAAGGGTTCCCATTGGATACGGGTACCGCCCTGGAATTTCGGAATCTCATAGAGGGACTTGCCCTTGGTCGCCAAAACACCGGCGACGGCATTGGGGATGTTCTGCTTGATTTCCGAGTCGATGTAAGAAAGCGAGGCGTAGAAACTCAAGGTGTCCGTCGGCTTATAGCCAACCTGCCCATCGATACCCTTGAGGTCGACGTTGCCGACGTTCTGCGAGAACGCGACGCCTGAGGGTTCGTCAAGAACGCGCTCGATGCGGTTGCTGAACTGGTTGAGCCAGATGGAGGCGGCGAACAGCAAAGGCCCTTGCGAATAGCGGATCCCGACATCGTAGGCCTTGGAGCGCTCCGGACCCGGGTCGACCAGGATCTGGTCATAAAGGTCGTCGGTGCGCGGCGCGGAGAGTGTCTCAGCATAGCTGGCATACGCCGATACGGCGTCCGTGAAGTCGTAGCTGACGCCGAGATTCGGCAAGACCTTGTCATATTTGCGGGTGAATGAACGCGGCTGGCCGTAGCGCAGGGTTGCATTTCCATTCAGCGTCGCCGCCGGGAAGGTGACGAGCGGCTTGCCCGTGCCATCATTGGTGCCGACAACGGGCGTGCCGACCTGGGTCGTGCAGTAGGCGTTGAAGGTGTTCTGTTGGTAGCAGTAGTTGTTGAGGTCGCGCTGGAAGAAGGGGGCCCGCACGCCGATATTGACCAGCAGCTTGTCTTCCATGAACCGTCCCCGGTACTCAGCGGCGACCTGGTTCAACAGCGCCACCGAAAGGCGGTCGCGACGGCGCAAGTTGGTGCCGTCGGGCAATTTCACCTGAACGCCCTGGCCGTCCTTGCCCCCGAAGACGTTCAGCGGTGTGCCATCAGCCCCGATATAGCCAACATCTCCGGTCTGACGGTGCTTGGCGCGGTCATAGGTATAGGCGACCCGGACGCTCTGATTGTCCGCGAACTTCCAGATCAGCGAGGACGTTACGCCATAGCGGCGTGTGTTCGTTGTGTTCGGGCGATAGAGGTAGACCCGGTCGAGAATGTCACCATCGCCATTCAGATCGACGCCAGCAGCCGTGCTGCTGCCGCGAAGCTGCGCGTCGGTCTCGGGAAAAATTTGCGCGCCGCCGCCGTTTGCCAAGACGTACTGGAACGAAGGGTCGACCGTGAGCGTAATGCCTTCAGCAATATTCCACTTCGACAGTCCGCGGATGTTGCCGGTGTTCGAGGGGTTGATGCTGAAGTCGTAATAGCTGGTTGGGCAGAGCGTCGTGCCCGAGTTGTCGACTTGCGCCGAACCGGCCGCCGGGGTGGGACGCAGGCAACTGGTCGGTGCCACGAGGCTGAGGTCCGGGGCACCGGCAGCGGTCACGCCACGACGCTGGAAGGTCGCCAGGTTGATACGGTTGATGAAGTTGTTGCGGTTCTCATTATAGTTGAACAGCAGGCTGGCTTCACCGATATCTCCGAAGTCCTGATCGATGCGAGCGTTGAACTGCTTTTTCTGAATCTTACCGCTCGGCTTGATCGGAGAATCCTGCGGTGTGAATAGATCGTTGGTGGTGTACAGGCCAGAGATCCAGGCGCGCGTACCCCAGGGTCCGAATTCGCCACTCTCAATCGTGCCGTAATAGCGTTGGAAATTGTTGCTGCCGCCGGCGATCTCGCCGCGGACGCCAAACTCCTTCGAGGCACGCTTGGTGATGTAGTTGATCGTGCCGCCCGCTGCGGCTGCCGTCGGGCTGTCAACGTCCGTTGTACCGAGGTTGACCGTCGCGCGGGCGATCAGGTCGGACTCGAGTTGCTGGTTCGGGAAGATTGCGTAGTTGCCGCTGTCGTTCAACGGAACGCCATCCTGCAGCAGGGCGACCCGCTGGCTGTCGAAACCGCGAATGGTCACATCGCCGCCAGCTGAGCCATAGGCGTCGTTGTTGGTGAAGTTCACTGCTGGAAGCAGGTTCAGCGAATCCAGGATCGACTGGCCGGGTGCTTGGCGGCTGATGAATTCGGCGGTGATGGCCGCGCGTGACTTGGGCTCTTCGATGGCGACAATCGCGCCGTCGAGGCTCTTCGGACCAGAGTTCGCGGTCACGATCAGTTCTTCGAGAACGGACGTACCCGTGGACTGCGCAAAAGCTTGGCCGGAGATCAGCAGGCCCGTCGCCAACGCCGTCGTCGCGCAGAGTGCGCGGCTAAGTGAAAGTTTCATGAGTGTTCCCTTGAAGACGCTTGTCGCGGACCGCCCCCACGGCAAGTCCAAAATTCCGCCACGCTATAGCCTGGATTTTAGGGGGATTGGTGACGGTTTTGCTACGATGAACTTGTGAGTGTCACAGTGCGGCGAAAAGGCATCAGTTGCTTGTGTGCCGGGCGCCAGCGGTTAGAGTTTGCGCGTTTGGGAGTCTCCATGTCGCAAAGGCTTAGTCCGCAAGGGAACGCCCATGAGACCCGGGCCGCGATCCTGCTGGTGCTGGGGCTTTATCTGGCGCGGCTGGTGGCGCTGTTTGCGACGCCGTTGGAGCTTTATCCGGACGAGGCGCAGTACTGGCTTTGGTCGCGGACGCTGGATTTCGGCTATTATTCCAAGCCGCCGGTGATCGCCTGGGCCATCTGGGCGACAACCGCCATCGGCGGCGACAGTGAGGGCTGGGTGCGGCTGTCGGCGGGCCTCTTCCAAGGTGGGGCCACGCTGGTGGTATTTTTCATCGGGCGACGGCTCTACACCCCGGCGATCGGACTGGCGGCTGCCGCGCTCTATGGCCTGATGCCGGGGGTGCAGCTCTCGGCGCTGGTGGCCGCGACGGATGCGCCGCTCTTGTTCTTCCTCGGCCTCTCGATCCTGGCCTATGCGGCGTTGCAGACGGCGGAGCCTCGGCGGCAGACTTGGCTGGCGGCTGGCCTCGGCTTGGCGCTGGGGATGGCGTTTCTCAGCAAGTACGCGGCGGTCTACTTTGTCATCGGCGCGGCGCTGCACCTCGCCTTATCGCCAGGCGCGCGGGCGGCATGGCGGCCTGTGGGCGCTGCTGTCGCGATCCTGGCGCTCGGCATCGTCCTGGCCCCCAATCTGGCCTGGAACGCGACCCACGGGTTCGCCACCTTTCAGCATACGGCGGACAACGCGGCCTGGAGCGGGGTTCAGCTGTTTAACCTGACCGAGATGGGGCTTTTCTTGGGCTCGCAGCTTGGGGTCTTCGGGCCGATCCCGTTCGGCGTGCTGGCGGTGGGCGCGGGGCTGGCGGTGATCCGGCGGAAGGTAACGCGTGAGGACTTGTTGCTGCTCTGCTTCACTCTGCCGCCTCTGGTGATTGTCACCGTTCAGGCGTTCATCAGCCGCGCCAACGCCAATTGGTCCGGTGCGGGCTATCTGGCCGGTGCGATCCTGGTGGCCGCCTGGCTGATGCGGTGGCGGGCGCGTCGATGGTTGATCGCCGCTATAGCGCTCCAGGCGGTAGTGGCCGCCTTCTTCCTGGTGGTGGTGGTGTCGCCCGCCGTGGCGGACAGGGTCGGTCTGGCCAACGGCCTAAAGCGCGCCCGGGGATGGGACGAGGTCACGCGGGTGATCCTCGACCGGGCCGAGCGCGAGCCCGGCTTGACCGCCATCGCCGTGAACAACCGCTTTCTGTTTTATTCTATCGCCTACTATGGTCGCGAGCGATTGGGCGGGGTCGCCCCGCCATTGACCAGCTGGCTGCTTATGGAGGGCCCGCGCAACCAGGCCGAAACCGCCGCGCCGCTGACACCCGATCTGGGCCAGCGCGTACTGATGGTATCGTATGAGGGCTGGCGCCGGACTGAGATGCAGGCCGACTTCGCCCGTACCTCAGATCTTGAAATCGGCAGCATCCGGCTGGACGCCAAACACCGGCGCCGCGTCGAGATGTTCCTCGGCCAAGGCTTCGCGCCCCGGCCGCGAGACGCGATTAGTGGGCTTCCCTCCCGCCCCACACCACCCTGAGAGCCTGCGGGCGGCCACAGCCGATGCGGTAGCGTTCGTACTGCACGGGGTTCTTCTTGGCGTAGTCCTGATGATAGCCCTCAGCGTTGTAGAACGCGGCGCTGTTGCGGGTGACCACAGTGATCTTGGCACCCAGTTCCTTTTCGTACTTGGCCCGCGCCGCCTCGGCGACCGCCCGCTCCTGCGGGTTGGCCGTAAACACCGCCAGCTTGTAGGACGGCCCTCGGTCACAGATCTGGCCATAGGGGTCGGTCGGATCGATGTGGTGGTAATAGGAATCCACCAGCTGGGCGTAGCTGATCTTGGTCGGATCATAAGTGACCCTCACCGCCTCCAGGTGACCTTCGTGATTCTCGTAGCTCGGGTTGGTCGAGGCCCCGCCGGAATAGCCGGAGACGGCACCGACCACGCCGGGCGTCGTTTCGAACCCCTTCTCCATCGACCAGAAGCAACCTCCGGCAAAGACGGCGGTCTGCAGGGCTGCAGCGGGCGCGACGCTGGCGATGAGGGTCGAGGTCAGGGCGATGGTGGCGAACAGGCGAAGTTTCATGGCTTTGAAGACTCTCACTCAGAGATGGCGAAAATAGGGATGGGTAAGCGGATCAAGCGTTAAGTTCAGCCTCAATCCAATCGCAGGACGCGGTCAAGACTCCAGGCGCCGCCGCCCTTGGCGATCAGGAAAATCAGTAGGGCCGCCCAGCTGAGGTGCGTCGGCCAAGCGTCGGGATAGACGAACACCTCAATCACTGTGGTCATGCCCAGGAAAGCTAAGGCCGAGAACCGGGTGAACAGGCCGAGAATCAGCAGGATCGAGAACAGGTGCTCGGAATAGGTCGCCAGATAGGCCGCGATGTCCGTCGGAATCAGAGGGAGGCGGTACTCCTCGGCAAACAGCGCATAGGTGCCGTCGGTTATGTGCAGGATTCCATCTACCTTCGTGCGGCCGGACTGCAGGAAGATCGCCGCTGCGCCCAGGCGGGTGATCAGGGCGACAACGTCGTTGGAAATCCACCGCTCGGCGAGCAGGTGGACCGCGCGCAGCGGCGCGAGGGGGGCGGAGGCGGTCATGTCAAGATCCTTAGAGTGGCGAAAACGCCCGCCGCGATCTGGCGTGCGAACAGGGCGGAAAGGTCGAGATCACTCTGCAGAGTGAGGGCGACGACGGCCGCGTCGGCCAGGCTCTGCCCGGCCTCACAGGCTTGTAAGAACGCCAGTTCCCCAGGCCCGATGACCACGGCGGTGATCTCTAGGGCGGGCCGGGTGATCAGTAGGCCCTGCGGCGCATCGCCCAATTCCAACGCCTCTGGCGCCTCGGCCGGTGGCTGCAGGGCGCGCCAGAGATCGGGCGTACTGTCGTCGAACCCGGCGAAACGGGTGGCGGGGTGCAGTGTCAGGGCGTGGCGGCCAAAAGCTTCGGGGGCTAGGCCTGCAAGAGCGTCCGGCGCAAGCGGTTCGGCGTCCGCCGCCAGGTGGCTCTCGCTCCAGAGGTAATCTAGCCGCGCCAACCCGGCCAGGAACGGCATCTCGGCGGCGGGCGGAAACGCGGCGAGCCAGTCCGCAAAGTCGCCTCCGTAGCTGAGCAGGGAGGCCGTTTGCGGCGGATACTCGGCCCCATGAACGGCGGCAGCAGCGGCCAGCCAATCGGCTCCGACCACGCGCTCGACCGTCGGGAACTGGGCGGCCAGGGCGTCGGCGCGGCCTTTGGCGATGGTGTTGCGATAGACGCTGAGGCCGGCCTCGGCGCGCGGCCCGCTGCACCAGGGGGATAGTGCCGCAGAATCGCCGGCAATGGCGCTCAAGAAGTGGTCGTGAAATCCCTCAAGCATCGACCATGCTCCGGGCCGCCAGCACGCCATGGGCGCGGTCGCGCTCGGTGATCAGGTCCGCAAAGTCGGGAATGGTATCGTCGCGTTCGATCAGCGTCGGACGCGGGCCGATCCGGTCCACTAGCCGCGCATAGAGCGCCCAGACGGGCTCGGCGACCGGCGCGCCATGGGTATCGATCAACAGACTCTCGCCCAGATTCGGGTCCTCGGCATGCCCCGCCAGATGGATCTCGCCCACCGCGTCGCCGGGGACCGCGTCCAGATAGGCCTCGGCGGAGAACCCCAGGTTCTGCGCGCTGACGTAGACATTGTTGACGTCGACCAGCAGGCCGCAGCCGGTGGTCCGGGTGAGGGCGGTCAGGAAGGCGACTTCGCTCATCTCATGGCCCTCCAGTGCGAGGTAAAGGGATGGGTTCTCGATCAGCACGCGCCGACCCAGCACCGTCTGCATCCGGTCAATGTTGTCGCCGATCCGGCCAAGCGCCGCGTCGGTTCGGGGAAAGGGCAGGAGATCCGGCGCATAGATCCCGCGCCGCATCGACCAGGCGAGGTGTTCAGAGACCAGCAGCGGCTGATATCGATCAACCAGCCGCTTCAAAGCCGCCAGGTGCGCCTCGTCTGGTGCCTCGTCGGCGGCCAGTGACAGGCCGACCCCGTGGAGTGAGATCGGCTTGTTCCGGGCGATGGCGTCCAACCAGGCCAATCTGGGCCCGCCGTCTGCCATATAGTTTTCGGGATGCGCCTCGAACCACAGGCCCTCCGCCCGGCTGGCCAGGGCGTCCGCATAGTGCTGCGGCTTCAGGCCGAGACCGGCCGTGGCGGAGGGTAGGGTCACGAGGCGCGTCCGCGTTTCGGGCTTAGGACTTCGGGGTCAGCGAGCCCATGCCCTTGGGGGTCTTCATGGTCACGCAGGTGCCGGTGGCGACTTCCTT